>NZ_JBSGYQ010000001.1:0-118985 GCF_053610585.1 Streptomyces sp. NPDC054887
GCTTCTACCTCGGTCTCCGCGGCGGCGGCCGGGGCCGCCTCCGGCTCGGGCTCCGGGGCTTCCTCCGCGGCCGGCTCGGCGGGCGCGGCGGTGGCCGCCTCGGCGGTCGCCTGCTCCGCGGCCGGGGCCGCGGTGGCCTCGGCGTCGGCCGGCTCGGGCTCCGGGGCGGCGGCGGGCGCGGCCTGCTCGGACGCCGGCTCCGGGACCGTCACCGCCGACGGCTTCGCGGAGTCGCCCGACGACTGGGACGGGACCGGGGCCGAGGGCTTGGCGGCGCCGGGGGTGGACTGGGCCGGGACGTTCGGTCCGGGCGAGGAGGTCTTCGTACGGGACGAGGACGGCGAGCCCGCCGGGGACGGGTTGTCGAAGGCCGCCGCCACCAGGTCCGACGCGATGCCCGGCGCCGGCTTCCTGGCCGGCTTGTCCGCCGCCGGGGCCTCGTCCTCGGTGGCCGGGGCCTGGGCGGGGGCCGGTACCGACGCCACCGTCTCCCGGGCCCCGTCGGTCGCGGACTCCGTTTCCGGCGCGGTGGCCGGCTCCGGCTTACGTTCGGCCTGGGACGGAACGGAAGCCGTCGCCGAGGACTCCCGTGCCGGCGACTGCTCGTTGCTCTCCGCTCGATCGCGTCCGAACACCTTGCGCAGCAAGCTCCGAATGCCCATGGGCGAGGCCTTTCGCATGAGTTGGGTGCGATGCACGCCCGCACCCGGCGGATGATCCCTGGCCAGGGCGGACACGTAAGGTTAGCGGCCCCGCCCGTCGATCTTCGGGAGGGTCAGGCGTGCCGTTCCGGTTGCGGGCGCGCGCGGCTCGCGGCGGCGGACGCGGATGCCGAACGCGCCCCCTCCGGGCGCCCCGGCGCGTACCACCAACCTCCCACGCGGGCCGCGTACTTCCTTGACGCCACGCGCACCGGACGGGTGCTCCCGACGGCTTCCGCCCGGCCGTCAAGCCAACTTCCGCACGGCCGTTCCGCATTCACCTCACGTTCACCCCAAGGCCGCCGAAGCGCGGGCGTACGCCCCTAACGTCACGGCCGGAGACATTCCGACACGTTGTCGGCGCAGGCGCGCCGAACCACATCCCGTACAGCCATTCCGGAGGGGTCCGTGCGCAATCTGCTGCCGCTGCTCAACTCGCCGCACTCGGGTGGGCGCTCCGCGCTGACCTGTCGCTACCGCTGTGGAGACGCCTGTTTCCAGGACGTCCCGAACACCAGCGACAACGAGTACGCCGGTGACGTCATAGCCGGCGCGCTGTCAAGACGGTCGATGATGCGCGCCGCCGCCGTGGTGACCGTCGCCGCCGCCGCCGGAACCTCGGCCCTCGCGGGCCCCGGCGCCCGGAGCGCCGTGGCCGCCGAGAGCGCCGTCAAGCCCCAGGGGAACCCGTTCGGCACGAACGGCGGAGCACGCGGGCTGCGCTTCGCGTCCGTCGCGCCCAACACCGCCGACGCCGTCACCGTCCCCGAGGGCTACGCCCAGAACGTCGTCATCCGCTGGGGCGAGCCGATCCTGCGCGGCGCCCCCGCCTTCGACCCGGACAAGCAGTCCGCCAAGGCGCAGGCCGGCCAGTTCGGCTACAACAACGACTTCCTCTCGCTGCTCCCGCTGCCGGGCGAGCACGGCCGTCAGGTACTCGTCGCGAACCACGAGTACACGGACGAGGTCCTGATGTTCAAGGGGTACGACCCGGCCAACCCCACCCGCGAGCAGGTCGAGACCGCCTGGGCCGCGCACGGCCTGTCCGTCGTCGTCGTCCAGGAGGAGCGCAAGTCCGGCAAACTGACGCCGGTCACCCGCCACCACCTGAACCGCCGCCTCCACACCACCTCCGAGTTCCGGCTGACCGGCCCGGCCGCCGGCGGCGACCTCCTGAAGACCTCCGCCGACCCGACCGGCACGAAGGTCCTCGGCACGCTCAACAACTGCGCCGGCGGCACGACCCCCTGGGGCACGACGCTGCACGGCGAGGAGAACTTCAACCAGTACTTCGCCAACGGCTCCAGCGCCACGGACAAGCGCTACGGCATCTCCACCGGCGCCACCGAGCGCAAGTGGGAGCTGTTCGACAAGCGCTTCGACGCCAAGCAGGAGCCGAACGAGTCGCACCGCCAGGGCTGGGTCGTCGAGCTCGACCCGTACGACCCCGACTCCACGCCCCGCAAGCGCACCGCGCTCGGCCGCTTCAAGCACGAGGCCGCCCAGCCCCGGCTGACCGCCGACGGCCGTCCGGTCGTCTACATGGGCGACGACGAGCGCTTCGACTACTTCTACAAGTTCGTCTCCTCGAAGCGGATGAAGAAGGGCAACTCGCGGGCCGCCCGCGAGCACAACCTCACGCTCCTCGACGAGGGCACGCTGTACGTCGCCAAGCTCACGGGCGACTCCCCCGGTGAGATCGACGGCACGGGCAAGCTGCCGAACGACGGCGAGTTCGACGGCAGCGGCGTGTGGATCCCGCTCGCCACCGGCACCACGTCGCACGTGCCCGGCATGACCGCCGAGGAGGTGTACGTCTTCACGCGCCTGGCCGGTGACAAGGTCGGCGCGACCAAGATGGACCGCCCCGAGGACGTCGAGCCGAGCCCCCGCACCGGGCGCGTGTACGTCGCACTGACCAACAACAAGGACCGTGGCGCGGCGGGCAAGGCGGGCGCCGACGAGGCCAACCCGCGCAACAACAACAAGCACGGCCAGGTGCTGGAGCTCGCCGAGCACTGGGACGACCCGGCGTCGGACGGCTTCGCCTGGCGGCTCTTCCTGGTCGCGGGCGACCCGGAGGACTCGTCCACGTACTTCGCGGGCTTCCCGAAGGACCGGGTCAGCCCCATCTCCTGCCCGGACAACCTCGCCTTCGACCCGCACGGCAACCTGTGGATCTCCACCGACGGCAACCAGCTCGGCTCGCACGACGGCCTCTTCGGCGTCGCGACGCGCGGTGAGCGGCGCGGTGAGCTGAAGCAGTTCCTCACCGTCCCGAAGGGCGCGGAGACCTGCGGCCCGATCATCCAGGACCGCCGGGTGCTCGTCGCGGTCCAGCACCCGGGCGAGATCGACGGCGCGAGCGTCGAGAACCCGGCGAGCGCCTGGCCCGACGGTCCCGGCAAGCTCGTCCGCCCGTCGGTGGTGGCGGTCTACCGCAAGGACGGCCGCGCGATCGGCGTGTAGCGGCCGACGGCAGCCTTCGGGGGGCGGCAGCCTTCGGGGCGGGCGCCGGACGGGCTCCACGGAGCCGGTCCGGCGCCCGCCGCGTGCCGGGTGCCGGGCGACCTTGTGGTGCCCCCTGAGCTGCGCGTCAGCGTTTTCCCGGGGTTCCGGCCGCGTGGCTCTGCCATCGGACGTACTGCTCCGCCGCGTCCCCCGTGTACGACCACGGCACCCGCGCCGCGCGTCCGCCCAGCAGGGCGAACACCTCCCGGGCCACCTCCGGGAGCTGCGCGTGGCAGGCGGCGTGGGCGAGGTAGTTGAGTTCGCCCACCTCCTCCGGGAGCACCGGCCCCGGCGGCCGGCCGCCCAGCCACCGCTCGCGCGTCCTGCGCACCTCCGTCACCGCCAGCTCGTGGTGCCAGTGCTGGTCGAAGCCGCGCACCGGCCGCCCCTGCGCGGCGGCGGAGACGTACCGGTACTCCTCCACCCGCGCGATCTGCACCAGTACCGGCAGCGGCGACCCCGCGGGGGCCGCGCCCGCCGCGTCGCGGGCGAAGTCGTACATCCGGCCGTGCGTGCCGTGCCAGCGCGCCGAGTGGTAGCGCAGGAGCTGCACGTGGCCCTCGATGTTGTACGGGTCGCGGCGCCGCAGCTCCTCCCACCACTCGCGCAGCTCCGCCCGGCCGACCCCGTCGCCGTACAGCCGCGCCACCGTCAGCAGCGACACCCACGGCATCGGGTCGGCGGGCCGCGCGTCGGCGGCGCTCAGGCACGCCATGACGGCCACGTCGATGCGGGTGCGGTCCACCTCGCTGCCCCGCCCGGCCTCGATGGCCTGGTTGAAGACCCGTACGACCTCGGTCGCGGCCCGCAGCACGGCGGCGTCCGCGCTGTCCGGTTCGGCCGCCCGCCACGCCTCCACCACGGAGCTGGCGGCGGCGGCGTGCGACAGCTGCCGCAGCCGGTGGGTGCGCAGCGGCCAGTCGTCGCCGGTCGCGCGGAGCAGGTCGCGCACGCCCTGCCAGCGGCCGATGACGATGTCCTGCCGGGCGGCGGTCAGCGGCCGGTCGCCGTGGTCCGGGTCGAAGTCCGGGACCGGACCGGAACCGGAACCGGAACCCGAGCCGGAAGAGAAGCGGCGGCGGAGTGCGCCCATCGGAACACCTCCTGCTCAGAGGACGAACGGTCGGAAGAAGGTACGGCGCGCGGGGCGGGCCCGCTCAGAAGTCGGTCGGAAGCCCGGCGTCGGCGTAGTCCCCCCGCTCCGATCCGGAGTTGACGTGCACCGCCTCGATCTCGATGGCGCGGGTGGCGTCGAGCCGCGCGGGGCGGTAGTACGCGCTGCCCCGCCGCCAGTACCAGAGCATCGGGACCACGCCGACGGCCAGGCCGCCGAGGCCGATCGCGACGGCCGCCGCGCCGATCTCGGTGAGCGAGGCGGCGAAGACGCAGAACATGAACACCGAGCCGAGCAGCGGCCAGGCCCCGCCGAGGACGAAGTCCTTCGGTGAGGACAGCAGCGTCTTGCGGTACGCGACGACGGCCGCGAGCCCCGCGAGCCCGTAGTACAGCGTCGTCTGGAGGCCGATGGCGGCGAGCGCGTCGGCCATGATCTCGTCGGTCGAGCCCAGCGCGTTGGAGGCCACGAACAGGATCAGCGCGACCGTGCCGACGACGGCCACGGCGACCCACGGGGTGTTCCAGCGGCGGTGGACGAGGCCGAGCGCGGACGGCATCGTACGGTCGCGGCCCATCGCGAAGAGCGAGCGCGTCACCTGGATCAGGGTGGTTTCGAGGGTGGCGATGGTGGAGAGCACCACGGCCAGGACCATCAGCTTGCCGCCGATGCCGGGCCAGATCGCGTCACCGAGGACGGCGAGCACGTTCGTGTCGTGCGCCGAGATCTGCTCGGTGGTCAGGATGACGTTGACAGCGATCGTGAAGACCACGAAGAGCAGGAAGACGACGCCCACGCCGACGAGCGAGGCGAGCCCGGCCGTGCGCCGGCTGTTGCGGGTCTCCTCGCTGAGGTTGCTGGTGACGTCCCAGCCCCAGTAGTAGAACGCGGCGATCAGGGTGCCGGCCGCGAATCCGCTGAAGCCGTCGAAGTGGCCGAAGCCGAGCCACGACCATTCGAAGGCCGCCACCGCTCCCCGGTGGAACAGGGCGCCGACCGCGAAGAGCACGAGGATCACGAGCTCGACGCCGGAGACCAGGAGCTGGGCGCGGGCCGAGAGACGTGCCCCGCCCAGTACGACGGCGAGCATCAGCAGGAACCAGCCGGCGCCGGCTGCGGTGGCCAGCGCGGTGTTCGACGCGAGGTCCGGGTCGAAGAGGGAAAGCGTCATCTGACCTGCGGGGAGCGACCCGGCGACCATGAAGATCGTGGCCGCGACGACCAGCGCCCAGCCGCTGATGAAGCCGAGGAACGGGTGCAGGGTGCGGCCGACCCAGGAGTAGGTGGCGCCCGCGTTCACGTCGATCCGGCCGAGCCGGCCGAAGGCCAGCACGATGCCGAGCATGGGTATCGCGCAGTAGAGGAGCGCGGCCGGACCGGCGAGACCGACGGCGCCGACGAGGACGGCGGTGGTGGCGGCGAGGGAGTACGCGGGGGCGCTGCCCGCGACGGCCATCACGATCGTCTCGAACGTGCCGAGGGCGTTGGGCTGGAGCCCTCTGCCGGTGTTGTGGCTCATGCGGTCCCAACTGCTTCCGGAGGTGCGCCGGACACAAGAGGAATCCCCAATTCCCTTTGCCTGGCACGACATGTGGCGACAAGTCAGAGATGTGGTGCAGGTCCGGAGGTGTCCCCTCCGGACGGCAGATCGTGCGCATAGTAGTGCGGCCGGCGGGCGAGCCGCGCACGGCCCGTTCGGCGGTCGTACCCTCGGAGCATGGCTGCGGACGACATGACGCACGGCGCGGGCGCCGGGACCGTACGGATCGACGTCTGGATCTGGTCGGTACGGCTCACCAAGACGCGCGCCCAGGCGGCTGCCGCCTGCAAGGCGGGGCACGTGCGGGTGGGCGGTGAGCGGGTCAAGCCGGCGCACGCGCTGAAGGCGGGCGACGAGGTGCGGCTGTTCCACGCGGGGCGTGAGCGGGTCGTCGTCGTCTCCCGGATCATCCGCAAGCGGGTGGGGGCTCCGGTCGCGGCCGAGTGCTACGTCGACAACAGTCCGCCGCCTCCGCCGCGCGAGTTCGTCGCGCCGGTCGCTGTGCGGGACCGGGGGGCGGGGCGGCCCACCAAGCGGGACCGGCGGGAGATGGAGCGGTTGCAGGGGCCCAAGCCGATGGGTGGGTGACGGTGGGGGTTGCGGGCTTGAGGTGCGGGCCGGTGGTGCGGGGTTGGGGTGCGGGCCGGTGGTGCGGGCCTGCGGTGGTGCGGGCCTGCGGTGGCTGACAGTGCCGGCTGGCAGAGTGGGGCGTATGTCGTCGACTTCTCCACGCCGTCCGTGCCCCGTCTGTGGCCGTGAGGTGGCCGTGGTCGCGGGCCGGTTCGTACGCCACGATCCGCGGACACGGGCTGCCACGGCGGAGCTCACGCTGTGCGGGGGGTCCAAGCGGGCCGCGCCGCCTGCTGCGGGGCAGCGGACCCTGGACGGGTACGAGCTGCCGCCGTTCCCGGGGCAGCTGCCACTGTTCTAGCGGGGGGCTTCGGCGGCTCACGTTTGTGGGGGCTGCGGGGGCGGGGTCGTGCCGGGGCGTCTCCTCGGGTGCCGAACCTTTCTGGCACTCCGAGATCTTCGGGGCGGTTGCGTTCGACACCCTGCGGGGAGCGCCCCACCACGCCCCCACCCGGCACCGCCGGAACGTGACGCGGGGCGTGGTGTGCGGACTGGGGGGCGTTCCGGTCCAGCACCACCGGACGTGACCCCTGGGCGCGGTCTGGATCCTGTGCGTGCGGGATGGTTGTCCACAGGGTGTGGACAAAGGTCAGCTCTTGTAGTTCTCCACCTCGGACGGGGGGCGTACCCGCGCCTCGGCCGGGTCTTCGCCGTACTCCGACTTCGCCCGGCGCTGGCGGAGCAGGTCCCAGCACTGGTCGAGCCGGATCTCCACCGCCTTCAGCCGCGCCCGCTCCGCGTCGTCGAGCCCCAGTTTGCGGGTGGAGCGGTCGCGCAGCTCGCGTTCCTCGGCCACCAGGCTGCTGATGTTGTCGAGGATCTCCTGGTCGGCGTCTTCCATGGCGGACTCGCCTCCGTGGATCGGTCTCCGTATCCACCCCAGCACACCTCGGGCCGCCGTGCAGCTCCTAGCGCGCGAGGTGCTCCCGCAGTGCCGCGTTGAAGGCTTCGGGGCGTTCCAGGTTGGGGAGGTGGGCCGCCTTCTCGATCACGGCCAGGGCCGAGCCGGGGATCGCGGCGTGCATCGCCTGCGCCTCGGCGACGGGCGTGTACGAGTCGTCCCGGCCCACCACGATCAGCGTCGGCACCGCGACCCGCGTCAGCAGCTCGCGGTAGTCGGGCCGCCGGGCCCGTCCGCGCAGGGCCGCCGCCGCGCCCGCCGGAGGGGCGGCGGTCATCATGCGGTGGACCTGGCCGGCCGCCTCGGTGTTGTACGGGGCGACCATCCTGTCCAGCACCTCGTCGGCGTACCCCGCCATGCCCTCGGCCACCAGCCGGTCGGCCATGGCGTCGCGCGCCCGTCTTCCCTCCTCGGTCTCGGCCGCCGGGAAGGTGTCGGCCAGGACGAGGCCGGAGACCCGCTCGGGGAAGAGGCGGTAGCACTCCATCACGATCTGGCCGCCCATGGAGAGGCCGCCGAGCACGGCGCGCCCGACGCCGAGGTGGTCGAGGAGGGCCGCGATGTCCTCGGCGAACACGGAGAGCGGGGTGACCCCGGGGACGACCTCGCTCTCGCCGTAACCGCGCAGGTCGGGGGCGATCACCCGGTGCGTGGGGGCGAAGACGGTGATCTGCGGGGCCCACATCGTGCGGTCGAACGGGTGGCCGTGGACGAGGACGAGCGGCGGGCCGTCGCCCTCGTCGGTGTAGCGGACGGTGATGCCGTTGGCGTGCGCTGCGGTTGCCATGACGAGGAGGCTAGGCGCGCTCAACTCCTCGGTGCAATAGGCTCTTTGCTCTCGGTGCAATGCGGCAGGGGAGTGGACGTGGGCATGGATTTCCGGCGGGTTGCCGACCGCGTCGCGGCGGAGATCGCCGCCGGCCGGCTGCGTCCCGGCGACCGGCTGCCCGCCCAGCGGGCCTTCGCCCGCCGCCACGGCATCGCGAACTCCACCGCGATCCGGGTCTACGGCGAACTGGTACGGCGCGGCCTGGCCGTGGGCGAGGTCGGGCGCGGCACGTTCGTACGGGCCGCACCCCCGTCGCCCGGCCACGCGCTCGCCGAGGCACCGGCCGGGACGGGTGGTGGGCCCGCGATCAATCTGGAGCTCAACTACCCGGTGGTGGAGGCCCAGTCGGCGCTCATGGCGCGGTCCCTGACCGGTCTGCTGCGCCCCGACGTGCTGGAAGCGGCCACCCGCCCGGCCGCCGCCGACGGCACTCCGGCCGCCCGCGAGGCGGCAGCCGCGCTGCTGGCCAGGGGCGGCTGGCGTCCCGACCCCGGGCAGGTGCTCTTCGCCGGCAACGGCCGCGCGGCGATCGCCGCGGCCATCGCGTCGCATCTGCGCCCGGGAGGCCGGCTCGGCGTCGAGGAGCTGACGTATCCGCTGGTCAAGGCCATCGCGGAACGGCTCGGGGTCACCCTGGTCGCCATCGCGTCGGACGAGGACGGGATGTGCCCCGACGCGCTGCGGGCCGCGCACCGCAGCGCCCCGCTCGGCGCGGTGTACGTACAGCCGACGCTGCACAACCCGACGGCGGTCACGATGAGCGAGGAGCGCAGGTCGCGCCTGGCCGAGGTGTGCGCGCGTCTGGGCACGGGGGTCGTCGAGGACACCACCTGGGCCTTCCTCGCCCCAGACGCACCGGCTCCGCTGGCCGCCCACGCGCCCGGCCGCACGGTCCTCGTCGACAGCCTGTCCAAGCGCCTCGCCCCCGGCCTGACCACCGGCTTCCTGACCGCCCCCGCCGCCCACCGCGGCCCGCTGGCCGACGCGCTGCGCTCCGGAGCCTGGACCGCCGCCCGGTTCGCCCTCGATGCCGCCACCCGCTGGATCACGGACGGCACGGTGGACGCCGTCGTCGCCGCCAAACGCGCCGACGCGGCGGCCCGGCACCGGATCGTGCGGGACCGGCTCGCCGGATTCCGGGTCCGCACCGACCCGCGCGCGTACTACTGCTGGTGGGAGCTGCCCGCGCCCTGGCGTACGGACACCTTCGTCGCGGCCGCGGCGGCGCGCGGCGTCGCCGTCACCCCCGGCCGGGCCTTCGCCGTACCGCCCCACGCCGCCCCGGACGCCGTGCGGATCGGCCTGGCGTCACCGCCGCGCGAGGTCCTGTCGTACGCGCTGGAGACGCTCGCCGGGGTCGCGAGGCAGGGACCGCCCGGCGGCCCGTAGATCCACTTGCCGACCACCGCCCACGGGTGTGACCTGGTAGCGAGGGCGGGGTGTGCGCGTATGCGCTGCGGAAGGAGTCTGCGATGGCTGGACATGCGGCGATCCCGGGCCGGTCACGCAGGCCGGCCGAGCCGTCGGGGTCGACACGACGATCGGGTTCCGGGCGTCCGGAGACCGGTCCCGCGGGACGCCGGCGCATCGTCGTCGCCGTCGTGCTGGGCCTCCTGTACGGCTACTACGCGGCCTTCCTCGCGCGGGACGCCGGACCCGTGACCGGCCTGAACTTCGGCTTCGGCATGCTCTGCGCCGCCGTCGTGGCGGCCCTGTGCCTCCTGCTCGCGCGGGCCCAGGGCCGGATGATCCCGCTGGTGCGGGCCGTCGCGTACGGCGCGCTCACCGGCGTGGGCGTCGGCTTCCTGCACAGTCTGGCGGACAACACCGTCCTGGACGCCGTCGTCATCGGCGGGGCCGTCGGCGCCGGCCTGGGCGCCGTGGCCTTCTACGTCTTCTACACGCGGGAATGAGACCGGGGGCGAGCCGTAGGTCGAAAGAACGATTACTTCCGGGCTCCGGGGCGGTCAACACTGGGTAAGAGGATCCGACGACCCCTCGGAGGGGCGGAAGACATGAGTGGACACCCCGAGCTCGCCATCGAGACGGCGGGCCTGGTCAAAGTGTTCGGTGCGAACCGGGCCGTCGACGGCATCGACCTCGCCGTCCCCGCCGGCACTGTGTACGGCGTCCTCGGGCCCAACGGCGCGGGCAAGACCACCGCGGTGAAGATGCTCGCGACGCTGCTGCGCCCCGACGGCGGCGTGGCGCACGTGTTCGGCAAGGACGTGGTGCGGGAGGCCGACGCGGTGCGCGGGCGGGTCAGCCTCACCGGGCAGTACGCGTCGGTCGACGAGGACCTGACCGGTACGGAGAACCTCGTGCTCCTGGGCCGGCTCCTCGGCCACTCCAAGGCCGCCGCGCGCACCAGGTCGGCGCAGCTCCTGGAGGCGTTCGGGCTCGCGGAGGCGGCCGACCGGCAGATCAAGAACTACTCGGGCGGCATGCGGCGGCGCATCGACATCGCCGCGAGCATCCTCAACACGCCCGACCTGCTGTTCCTCGACGAGCCGACGACCGGCCTCGATCCCCGCAGCCGCAACCAGGTGTGGGACATCGTGCGGGCGGTCGTGGCGCAGGGCACGACGGTGCTGCTCACCACGCAGTACCTCGACGAGGCCGACCACCTGGCGTCCCGCATCGCCGTGATCGACCACGGCAAGGTCATCGCCGAGGGCACGAAGGGCGAGCTCAAGGCGTCGGTCGGCTCCGGGTCCGTGCACCTGCGGCTGCGCGATCCGGCGCAGCGGCCGGAGGCCGAGCAGGTCCTGCGGCGGGCGCTCGGCGTCACCGTGCAGCTCGACGCGGACCCCGTGGCCCTGACGGCGACGGTCGACGGGCAGGCGAGCGACCTCGGCGCGGCGGAACAGGCCGCGCGGGCGCTCTCGGAGCTCGCCTCGTCGGGCATCACGGTCGACAACTTCGCGCTGGGCCAGCCGAGCCTCGACGAGGTCTTCCTGGCGCTGACCGACCGGAACAAGAAGAGCGCACCGGAGAACGGGACGATGGACGACTCGACCACAGGAGTGCCGGCATGAGCACCGTCGCGACCAAGGACAAGGGCCAGGGCCTCGACGAACTCGCCTTCGAAGCGCCGAGGGCCGAGGAACTCGCCGCGCTGCTCGTCGGCAAGGAACGCCCGCCGCGTCCCAGCGCGCTCTCCGCGTCCCTGACGTTCGGCTGGCGCGCCATGCTCAAGATCAAGCACGTGCCGGAGCAGCTCTTCGACGTGACGGCCTTCCCGATCATGATGGTGCTGATGTACGCGTACCTGTTCGGCGGGGCGCTGGCCGGGTCGGTGCAGGAGTACATCCAGTTCCTGCTGCCCGGCATCCTCACCATGAGCATCGTGATGATCACCATGTACACGGGCGTCGCCGTCAACACCGACATCACCAAGGGCGTCTTCGACCGCTTCCGTACGCTGCCGATCTGGCGTCCGGCGCCGATGGTCGGCTACCTGCTCGGTGACGTGATCCGCTACCTGATCGCGTCCGTGGTCATGCTGACCGTCGGCATGATCATCGGCTACCGGCCGGACGGCGGACCGGTCGGCGTCGTCGCCGGTGTGGCGCTGCTGCTGGTCTTCTCGTTCGCGTTCTCGTGGATCTGGACCATGTTCGGCCTGCTGCTGCGCACCGAGAAGTCGGTGATGGGCGTCAGCATGATGGTGATCTTCCCGCTGACGTTCCTGAGCAACGTGTTCGTCGATCCGAAGACGATGCCGGGCTGGCTCCAGGCGTTCGTGAACAACAGCCCGGTGACCCATGTGGCCACGGCGGTACGGGAACTGATGGCGGGCCACTGGCCGGCCGCCGACATCGCCTGGACGCTGGGCTGGTCGGCGGTGCTGCTGGCCGTCTTCGGCACGGTGACGATGCGGCTCTACAACCGGAAGTGACGACCGGCGACCCGAAGTGACGGCTGTCTTTACTCCGTCTTTGCCATTCGGGAACCCGGTCGCTCCCGGGGACGTTCACCTCACAGAACGCGAAGGCAGTCGACAGCCGTACAAGCCGAGGTGGCACCAGTGGTGATGTGGGACCGGATCAAGGACCAGGCCAAGAGCTTCCAGCAGTCCCAGGGCACGCGGGGCACGGGCGGCGGACACGGGCAGAGCGGGGCCCACGGGACGGGGTCGGGCGCGGCCTCCGGCGGGTCGAAGGCCCAGCTGCTGGGTCTGTTCAAGACCCAGCTCGCGTCGGTCAAGAGCGAGCTGAAGAGCGGCGCGTACCGGGACGCCAGCATGGCGATGTGCGCCCTGGTGGCGGCGGCCGACGGGCAGGTGGAGCCGGCGGAGCGGCAGCGAGTGGAGGAGCTGATCGTCTCCAACGAGGTCCTCCAGAACTTCCCGGCGGACCAGCTCCGCCAGCGCTTCAACCAGCACG
This sequence comes from Streptomyces sp. NPDC054887, assembly GCF_053610585.1. Taxonomy (NCBI): domain Bacteria; kingdom Bacillati; phylum Actinomycetota; class Actinomycetes; order Kitasatosporales; family Streptomycetaceae; genus Streptomyces; species Streptomyces sp. NPDC054887. The sequence goes on from NZ_JBSGYQ010000001.1 coordinate 12,615, forward strand.
TGGACCGGCTGCTCTCCAACTTCGAGCTGGGCAAGGCCGAGGCGCTCCAGGTGATCGCCAAGGCCGCCAAGAAGCCCGCGGAGGCCCGCGCGGTCATCCAGACCGGCATGGTCGTCGCCGGTGCGGACGGGCACTTCGAGCCGTCCGAGCAGTACGCCATTCGCGAGGCGTGCGCGGCTCTCGGCGTGCCGCCGACGGAGTTCGGCATCTGAGCGGGTGAGGGGCGGCACCGGCGGCCCGGCCGGTGCGCTCCCCTCAGCCGTGCGGGACGACGACGATCTGGTGCGCGTCCTCGTAGACGACGCGCCCCGGGTCGGCGGACCGCACGAGCCGCCACTCGACGCCGTGGGCCGCCAGGATCTCCAGGTAGCCGTCGACGCGCGCGATCAGCTCCACGGCGGCCGGCTTGAACCAGGCCGCCGCGCCCGGGTTGACGCGCGGGTCGTAGACGGTCGGATCGACGGTGCTCGGATCGGTGTACGCCGCGTCGTACCAGTCGTTGTGCGTACGCCGGAACCGCTCCTGCGCGGCGGACAGCCTGCCCTCCCGCGCGAGGCCGTTGACGAGCCCGAACACCCCGGGGAAGTTGCCCCCCGCACGGCGGACAGTCCCCTGATACCGCACGTACACGACCGGATCGTGATGCACCATCACGGCATCGTAGGCACGGGCCCGTGCGTGCGGCACGCAATCACGGCCAGGTCCGGTCAATACGCTCGCACCGCACGGCACAGGCGGCCGGGCCTCGCCTCCTCAGTGCTCGAATCCTTCCACATCGGCCTGCACGGCGGTCTCAGCTCGTACGCGGGAGCGGGAGCGAGGGTGGGGCGAAGTGGGGGTACTTCGCGTGGTGGGCCTTCCAGGCCGCTTCCTGGCGGCAGTGGCCGCACTGCGTCTCGTCGCCCACGGGCCGGAAGACGTGTTCGGAGCCCGGACCCTCGCAGGTGATGAGCGCCTTCGGCCGGTGTTCCGTGCGCGGCGGGCCCTCGGGCGTCCGGCGTACGAGGGACCGCTCCTGCGGCATCTTCACCGTCAGCCGGTGGCGCAGGAACCCGACGGCGGACCGGACGCCGTTCGGCGGCAGCCCGCAGGTCAGCGCGTAACGCAGGTCCGCCGGGCTGATGCCCCTGCGCAGCCAGTCGGCCGCGACCGCCGACAGCGTACGGGCCTCGCTCTCCCCCAGGTGCAGCTCACGGCGCGACTGCCGCAGCGAGAGCAACACGGTCTCGGCTGCGGCCCGTTGCGGGTCGTCGTCCGGGGTGTCGGCAAGGACTGCGTCCGAAGCGCCTTCCGTGTCGCCACCCCGTGCGTCGGCCGGTTCGCTGTGTGGGACGGGGGGTGGGTGGGGAGTGTTCTTTTCCTCGTTCTTATCCCCCGGAGGGTAGTCACCGACCACCTGAGGCACCGGTTCACCGACCGTCCGCATGTGCGTACTCGGTACGTCGCCGTCCCGGACCGCCGCCGCCTCCTCGGTCGTGAGGTGGACGTTGGCGAGGAGCTGGTCCGTCACCCACCGGCCGCGCTCGTTCTGGTGCCGCCACTCGTGCAGGAACCCGCAGGCAGTGAGGGATTGCTTGACCTTCTGGTACGCCCGGCCCTTGATCCCGAGCCGCTCCGCGTGCGCGCTCAGCGGCCTCTCGGTCGAGCCCTCGGGGAGTCCCTGCACGTACAGAAGCAGGATCTTCGCGTCGCTGTTCAGACGCGGGTGCTGCACGATGTCGTGCGAAGCCTTGGTGTAGCGCCGAAGGGGCGCGATAGCATGCCGAAGCATCCTCGGGACTCCTTAGCGTCCTCGAAGGTGAAGGTCCTCGGATGGTGTTGGTAGCACCCCCGGGGACCGCCCCGTGTCCGGACGGACACGAAGCGTGATGATGCGGTCACCGTACCGCACCACGCCCAACTCCCGCATATGCCCGGCGAAATGCCCACCCAGGGGCTGGGCGCCGGAGGCCCCTGAGTGGGTAGGTCACAGGGATCACCGCCCACAAACGCCGGGGGAACTCGTGGACATGACCCTGTTCTGGACGATCGTCGCGGCGGTGGCCGCTCTGAACATCGCCGGTCTTCTCGCTGCCGCCCTGTTCATCAGAATCCGCCGGCTCCAGGCCAGGCGACGCGGATAGACGCGCGCGGCTGCGTGCGATACGTGCGTCAGGCGCGGGCGTACGCGACGAACGCGGCCCAGGAGCCGGGAGCGACCGCCAACTGCGGCCCGTCGGTGACCTTTGAGTCACGGACGTGGATGGCGGTGGGGTGCGCGGCGACCTCGACGCACTGACCGCCCTCGCCGTCGCTGTAGCTCGACTTCCGCCAGTCGTAGGCGACTTCGATGCAGTCGCCGCCCTCGCCGCTGCTGTAGCTGGACTTGAACCAGGTGAGCTCGTCGGTCTTCATCGGTCTCCCAGCATCTTCTCGATCAGGGCAAGCGACTCCCGGGACGTAAGAGCCTCCGCCCGGATCATTGCATAGCGATCCGCGAGCTCCCGGACCTCGCGGGCGTCAGTGAACAGGTGCGGGTGGCCCTGGGCTTCGGTGTATCCGACCTGCTGCTCGCCCTTGGTGGTCAACAAGTTGAACGCCGTGTCCATGTTGGGGTGTTCCTCGCAGTTCGTGGGCATCACCTGGAGTTCCACGGTCCGCAGGCGGCCGAACCGCAGCAACTGCCGCAACTGCCCCTCGTGCACCGCGCGCCCGCCGATCGGCCGGCTGAGCACCACCTCTTCGAAGACGAAACTGAAGGTGGGCGAAGGCCATTGCTCGAAGACCTGCTGCCTCGAAAGCCGGTCCGCCACCCGCTTTTCCACGATCTCTTCGCTCAGCAACGGCCTGCGCTGCGTGAAGATCGCCCTCGCGTACTCCTCGGTCTGGAGCAGTCCGTGGACGACCTGGTTGCCGTAGTGGAGGAGTTGGACCGCCTCCGCCTCCAGTTTCGCGTAGTTCCGGTACCAATCAGGGTGTCGCGTTCGAGCCTTTTTCTGCGCCTCCCGTACGTCCGGGATCACCGCTCGCAGGACTCCGCGCGCCTTCAGCGCGTCATCGGCCCGGTCCAGGAACTCCGGCTGCGGGGTCCGTACGCCCCGTTCCATCGCGGAGACGAGGTCGAGGCCGCAGTGCGTCGCCGTCGCCAGTTCCTTCTGGCTCATGGCCAGGTTCTCGCGCAGTACGCGTACCTGTTTGCCGAGCGCGCGGAACAGGTGCGCGGTGCCGTCGGCCTCCGAGGGCAGCTCGGGGCGTGCTTCCTGGTGCGCGGATTCCGTCATGCGTACCGCTTCCCCGGTCACAGCCGACGTGCCGTACACCGTGCCGTCCGTACCCGTACAGTTACCCAGCGTCCAACGGTTACTCCTGGTCAGGGTACGGGCGGGCCGCCACGCTCTGTCACATGAACGCCGAAATCACACCCGTCACCGCCGAGTTCGTACAGCGCCTCAGCTCCACACGTCGCGGGGCCCGGCTTGCGCGCATCCTCGCCGCGCAGCAGCTCGACGCCTGGGGCGTGCCCTTCGGCACGGGGCCTTCGGACGCCGTCGCCCTCGTCGTCGCCGAGCTGGCCGCGAACGCGGTGACGCACGGTCATGTGGCCGGGCGCGACTTCGAGGTGCGCCTGCTGCTGCTCGGGGGCGGCCGGGTCCGTATCGAGGTGGCGGACACGCGCGGTGAGCGGCGGCCGCGCGCCCGCCCCGCCGGGGACGGCGAGGGCGGGCGCGGACTGCTCGTGGTGGCGGCGCTGGCAGACGCGTGGGGCGTGACGGAACGCAGTGTCGGCAAGGTGGTCTGGGCGGAGCTGGCCGTCACGTGAACGTGTCGGCCGGCCGACCAGGTGGTCAGCGACCCCGGCGCGGCCGTCAGCCGACCCGCAGGGCCGCGAGCTGCTCCGCGAACGGCACCACCGTTTCGTCGGCGGGCCGACGGAACCGCGCACGCGACTCCATCAGCTCCGCCAGTTCGCCGCCCGCCCGCTCGATGCGGCGCGGGAGGTCGTCCGTACGGGCGGTGCCCTCCGCGCCCCAGTCCTCCGATGCGGCGTACACCGCCGTCGGCACGACCAGCGCCCGCAGGTAGGCGAAGAGCGGACGCATGGCGTGCTCCAGCGCCAGGGAGTGGCGGGCCGTGCCGCCGGTCGCGGCGATCAGGACCGGCTTGCCGACGAGAGCGGTGTTGTCGATCAGGTCGAAGAACGACTTGAACAGGCCGCTGTACGAGGCGGAGAACACGGGGGTGACAGCGATCAGGCCATCCGCCTCGGTCACCGCGTCGAGCGCCTCGGACAGTGCCGGACTCGGGAAGCCCGTGACGAGGTGGTTGGCGATGGCGGTCGCCAGCTCCCGCACCTCGACGGCGCGGACGTCGGCGTCGCCGAGGGACGTACGCGTGGCCTGTGCGAGCCGGTCCGCGAGGAGGCGGGTCGACGAGGGAACGCTCAGGCCGGCCGATACGACGACGAGCTTCATGCCGTCACCCCTTCCTGCTTCTGGTCTTCCTGGTCCTGCTGCGCGAGCTTGGCGGCGACGCGCGCCGCGTGGGTGGGGCCGTCCGGCACCCGGGCCGGGCGGTTCTTGGCGAATTCCTTGCGGAGTACGGGGACGACTTCCTCGCCGAGCAGGTCGAGCTGCTCCAGCACGGTCTTGAGCGGGAGCCCGGCGTGGTCCATCAGGAAGAGCTGGCGCTGGTAGTCGCCGAAGCTCTCACGGAAGGTGAGGGTCTTCTCGATGACCTCCTGCGGCGAGCCGACGGTCAGCGGGGTCTGCTCGGTGAACTCCTCCAGGGAGGGGCCGTGTCCGTACACCGGCGCGTTGTCGAAGTACGGACGGAACTCGCGCACCGCGTCCTGCGAGTTCTTGCGCATGAACACCTGGCCGCCGAGCCCGACGACCGCCTGGTCGGGGGTGCCGTGGCCGTAGTGGGCGTAACGCTCGCGGTAGAGGTTGATGAGGCGCCTGAAGTGGTCCTTGGGCCAGAAGATGTTGTTGGCGAAGAAACCGTCGCCGTAGTACGCCGCCTGCTCGGCGATCTCCGGGCTGCGGATGGAGCCGTGCCAGACGAACGGCGGTACGTCGTCCAGCGGCCGGGGCGTCGAGGTGAAGCCCTGGAGGGCGGTGCGGAACTTGCCCTCCCAGTTCACGACGTCCTCGCGCCACAGGCGGTGCAGCAGCGCGTAGTTCTCCACGGCGAGCGGGATGCCCTGGCGGATGTCCTGGCCGAACCAGGGGTAGACCGGTCCGGTGTTGCCGCGTCCCATCATGAGGTCCACCCGGCCGTCGGCCAGGTGCTGGAGCATCGCGTAGTCCTCGGCGATCTTCACCGGGTCGTTGGTGGTGATCAGCGTGGTGGACGTGGACAGGATGATGTTCTCGGTGCGGGCGGCGATCCAGCCGAGCATGGTGGTGGGCGAGGAGGGGACGAAGGGCGGGTTGTGGTGCTCGCCGGTCGCGAACACGTCGAGCCCGACCTCTTCGGCCTTGAGCGCGATGGCCGTCATGGCCTTGATGCGCTCGTTCTCCGTCGGCGTCCTGCCGGTGGTCGGATCGGTCGTGACATCTCCGACGCTGAAGATCCCGAACTGCAACGCGCTCACCTCCGAGGCGGTCCTGCGGCTGTCGTTGAAAGTTTAACAACCACGCCAACGGTGGGGGGTGCCGGGATATTCCACGCGGGGTGGGGGGCGGGGCGAAGTCGGCAGAAGGCGGGGGTGGCGCTTGTCGGGAGGCGGCGAAAGGGGGCGAATGGGGTGAGGCGGGTCGTTGTCCGGCGGGTTCGTCCCCTCACCGTCCCGTCCCGTCCCGCCTCGGCCGGTCGTCCGGCGGGGGCACGGGGGCGGGGAGAGCCAGGCGGCGTACGGCGGGCTGCAACCGGCGGCCGGCGGCCCTCCCACCGGCCGCCGCTCCACCCGAACCGGCCGCCGCTCCACCCGAACCGGCCGCCGCTTGCACCCGAACTGGCCGCCGCTGCCACCTGAACCGGCCGCCACCACTGCCGCACCGGTCAGCGCTACAGCCGAACCGGCCGCCCTTCCAGCGGCACGGCAAGCACCGCCGCCGCTACAGCGGCGCGCTGCGCCACTTCCACTCGGTGACCCGGTCGCGGCCCGGCAGCTCGGCGCGGCCGGTGGCCCACAGCAGGACCGCCCACCGGTCCTCGTCGGCGGGGGCGTCGGGGAAGAGCCGGGCCAGGGCCCGGTCGCAGAGGTCCGCCGGTGGCGTCCACGGCCGGGACAGCCCCTGGGCGACGTCATGGGTGTGGACGAGCGTCTCCACGACCCCCATCGCGGCGAAGCCCTCCGGGTCGGAGATCCCGTACGCGTGGTGGCAGCGCAGGTCGGGGGAGACCGTGCGGACCATCGCCGCCAGCAGGGCGCCGCTCGCCTCCATTGTCCGGAGCAGTCCGGACGGGCCGGCCTCGGGGGCGGCGAAGATCGCGCTCGCCGGGCCGCCCGCGCGGGCGGGAGACGTCCGGTAGGGCACCCGGGCGTCGAGCGACGGCTCGCGCGGGCCCATCCGGACCGCGTACGAGAAGAGGTCGTGGCTCATGTGCTCGACCGTCTCCCAGCAGGTCCAGTCGAGGGATCCGGCCGGGGTCGTCCAGGCGTCGGACGGGATCTCGCCGAGTGCCGCGCCGGCCGGGGGGTCCTGGAGTGCGTCGACCGCCAGGTGTACAGCGGTGGTCACGTCGTCGGCGGTGACGGGCAGCCGGGTGCCGGTCAGCGCCGCGCGTTCGGCGGCTCCGCACTCGACGCAGAACTCGTTGCCCTCGGGATCGGCCAGTGTCGCCCAGCCCCGGCCGTTGGGCCTGCGGTGGTCGGCGACGAGGGTGGCGCCGAGGGCGAGCAGGCGCTCGACCTCCTCGTCGCGGGTGCGGTCGTCCGGCATCACGTCGAGGTGGACGCGGTTCTTGGCGTTCTTGGGCTCGGGCACCGTCACGAAGAGCAGCGCCGCTCCGCCGGGGGTCTCGACCAGCGCCTCGGGGTCACCGGGCGCGTCCTCGTCGGAGACGGAGACGCCGAACACCTTGGCCCAGAAGCCGGCCAGTTCGTAGGCGTCGGCGCAGTCGATGGTCACGTGATGCAAGAGAGACGTCATGGGGCTCACTGTCCCCGGTGGGCCGCCGCCGGGGCCAGCGAGTTGTTGAGCGGCTCCCCCGGGGCCGGTGTCGCCGTCGGCGACGCCCGGGCCCCGGGGGGACAGTGCCTAGGCCCAGGTGATCAGGCGCTTCGGCTGCTCCAGGATCGCGGCCACGTCGGCCAGGACCCGGGAACCCAGCTCGCCGTCGACCAGGCGGTGGTCGAAGGAGAGGGCCAGGGTGGTGACCTGGCGCGGCTTGACCTTGCCCTTGTGCACCCACGGCTGGAGCTTGATCGCACCGACCGCGAGGATCGCGGACTCGCCGGGGTTGAGGATCGGCGTACCGGTGTCGACGCCGAAGACGCCGACGTTGGTGATGGTCACCGTGCCGCCCTGCATCGCGGCCGGCGACGTCTTGCCCTCGCGGGCAGTCGCCACCAGCTCGCCCAGCGCCTCCGCCAGCTCCGGCAGGGTCTTGGCCTGCGCGTCCTTGATGTTCGGGACGATGAGGCCGCGCGGCGTGGCCGCCGCGATGCCCAGGTTCACGTACTCCTTGTGCACGATCTCCTGGTTGTCCTCGTCCCAGGCCGCGTTGACGTCCGGGTTGCGCTTGATCGCGACCAGGAGCGCCTTGGCGATCAGGAGGAGCGGGTTGACCCGCAGGCCCGCCATGTCCTTGTCGGACTTCAGCTCTTCGACGAGCTTCATGGTGCGCGTGATGTCGAAGGTGATGAACTCCGTGACGTGCGGCGCGGTGAACGCGCTGTTCACCATGGCCGACGCGATCGCCTTCCGTACGCCCTTGATGGGGGTACGGGTCTCGCGGGCCGCACCGGCGGCGGTCCCGGCCCCGGCCTGAGCCGGGGCGGGCGCCTCGGCGGGGGCAGGTTCCGGCCGCGCGGCGGCCGGCTGTGCCTGTACGGCGGTCGCCGCCGCCGCGTGGACGTCCTCGCGGGTGATGATCCCGTCCGGGCCCGTCGGCGTGATCGCGGCCAGGTCGAGGCCCAGGTCCTTGGCGAGCTTGCGGACCGGCGGCTTCGCCAGCGGGCGGGAGGCCGGGGCGACGGTGTGTCCGTGGCCGTTGAGCTCGGCCTGGACCGCCGCGGCGACCGCGGGCTCCGGGGCCGCCGCACCCTTGCGGGCCCGGCGCTTGGTGGACGCCTCGGAGACGCCGTAGCCGACGAGGACCGGCTGGCGGGCCGCGGGCTTGGCCTCCTCGGGCTCCGGAGCGGGCTGCGGAGCGGGCTCCGGGACCGGTGCCTGCGCGGGGGCCTCGGGGGCCGCCGTGCCCGGCGCCACGTCGACGGTGATGATCACCTGGCCGACGTCGACCGTCACGCCCTCGCCGAAGCGGAGCTCGTGCACCACGCCGTCGTACGGGATGGGCAGCTCGACGGCGGCCTTGGCCGTCTCGACCTCGCACACCACCTGGCCGTCGGTCACGGTGTCGCCCGGCTGGACGTACCACTTGAGGATCTCGGCCTCGGTCAGACCCTCGCCCACGTCGGGCATCTTGAACTCGCGGAAGCGCGCCGTGTCGGCGGCGGGAGCGGATGTCTCAGTCATCGTCACGGCTCTCCTCAGTACGCAAGCGAGCGGTCGACGGCGTCGAGTACCCGGTCCAGACCCGGCAAGTACTCCTCCTCCAGGCGCGCCGGCGGGTACGGCGCGTGGAAGCCGCCCACCCTCAGCACCGGCGCCTCCAGGTGGTAGAAGCACCGCTCCGTGATGCGAGCGGCGATCTCGGCGCCCGACCCGTAGAAGACCGGGGCCTCGTGGACCACGACCAGGTGGCGGGTCTTCTCGACCGACGTCTGCACGGTGTCGAAGTCGATCGGGGACATCGACCGCAGGTCGACGACCTCGATCGACTTGCCCTCCTCGGCCGCAGCGGCGGCCGCCTCGACGCAGACCTTCACCATCGGGCCGTACGCGGCGAGCGTCAGGTCCGCGCCCTCGCGCACGACGCGCGCCTTGTGGAGCGGGCCCGGGATGGCCTCGGTGTCGACCTCGCTCTTGTCCCAGTAACGCCGCTTCGGCTCGAAGAAGATCACCGGGTCGTCGCTCTGGATGGCCTGCTGCATCATCCAGTAGGCGTCCGACGAGTTGGACGGCGAGACGATCTTGAGGCCGGCGACGTGCGCGAACAGCGCCTCCGGCGACTCGCTGTGGTGCTCGACCGCGCCGATGCCGCCGCCGTACGGAATGCGGATGACGACCGGCATCTTGATCTTGCCGAGCGAGCGGGCGTGCATCTTCGCGAGCTGCGTGACGATCTGGTCGTACGCCGGGAAGACGAAGCCGTCGAACTGGATCTCCACGACCGGGCGGTAGCCGCGCAGGGCCAGGCCGATCGCGGTGCCCACGATGCCGGACTCGGCGAGCGGGGTGTCGATGACCCGCTCCTCGCCGAAGTCCTTCTGGAGGCCGTCGGTGACGCGGAAGACGCCGCCGAGCTTGCCGACGTCCTCGCCCATGATCAGGACCTTGGGGTCGGTGTCGAGGGCGGTGCGCAGCGACTCGTTGATCGCCTTGGCGAGGGGAAGCTTCTGAACGGGCATGGCTACTTACCCTCCTCGGCGAAGGACGCCTGGTACGCGGCGAACTGCGCCCGCTCCTCGTCGACCAGGGCGTGGCCGTCCGCGTAGACGTTCTCGAAGATCGCCATCTGGTCGGGGTCGGGCATGGCCCGCACCGCCTCGCGGACCCGCCTGCCCAGCGCCTCCGACTCGGTCTCCAGACCGTCGAAGAAGACCGCGTCGGCGAAGCCCTGCTTCTCCAGGTACGTGCGCAGGCGCAGGATCGGGTCCTTCGCCTCCCACGCCTCGCGCTCCTCGTCGGCCCGGTACTTCGTCGGGTCGTCGGAGGTGGTGTGCGCGCCCATGCGGTACGTGAAGGCCTCGACCAGCGTCGGGCCCTCGCCCCGGCGGGCGCGCTCCAGCGCGTCGCGGGTCACGGCGAGGCAGGCGAGCACGTCGTTGCCGTCGACCCGGACGCCCGGGAAGCCGAAGCCCTGCGCGCGCTGGTACAGCGGCACGCGGGTCTGGCGCTCGGTGGGCTCGGAGATCGCCCACTGGTTGTTCTGACAGAAGAAGACGACCGGGGCGTTGTAGACCGCGGAGAAGGTGAACGATTCAGCGACATCGCCCTGGCTGGAGGCGCCGTCACCGAAGTAGGCGATGACCGCGGAGTCCGCGCCGTCCTTGGCGACACCCATCGCGTACCCGGTCGCGTGCAGCGTCTGCGAGCCGATGACGATCGTGTACAGATGGAAATTGTTGGTGTTGGGGTCCCAGCCACCGTGGTTCACGCCACGGAACATTCCCAGCAAATTGGTCGGGTCGACGCCACGGCACCAGGCGACACCGTGCTCGCGGTACGTCGGGAAGACGTAGTCGTCGTCGCGGAGAGCGCGTGCGGAGCCGATCTGGGCCGCCTCCTGGCCGAGCAGCGAGGCCCACAGGCCGAGCTCTCCCTGGCGCTGGAGGGAGGTGGCCTCGGCGTCGAAGCGGCGGGTCAGAACCATGTCCCGGTACAGGCCGAGCAGTTCTTCCGGGGTGAGGTCGATCGAGTAGTCCGGGTGCTCGATCCGCTCACCCTCGGGGGTGAGCAGCTGTACGAGCTCCGGCTCGGATCGCTGGGGTTTCTTGGCGCTGACGCGCTTGGTGCTGCTGCGTCGCGGCTTACGCGCGGCAGTGCTCTCCACGGTCACGTGCGTGCTCCTCCGTCTGTCCGGCCCCCGGGGTCTGCCGGTGACCAGTGCGGCTCACCTGCTTGCGTCCTCGTGCACGGGGTGGGTGCGACTCGGCCGGGAACAGGTGTGACAGGTGCCCCGGCGAAACGCCCTGCCAAAGGAACGTTACCCAGTGCCTCGCACAACTGCGAAACCCCATTTGACCTGCGATTTTGCTTGGAAATCCAAGTAAATCGAAGAATTCGGGAACAACCACTGGTCACAGCCTCGCGGGCCGCCGGAACAGGGGCACGTTATCCCGGCGACCCGGGGCACGGGAAGAGTCGATGTGTGAGGATGACGGCGTGCCTGAAAGAGGAAAAATCACCGTATTTCTAGTCGACGACCACGAAGTCGTGCGGCGCGGCGTCCACGAACTGCTCTCCGTGGAGGACGACATCGAGGTCGTCGGGGAGGCGGGAACGGCGGCAGACGCCCTGGTCAGGATCCCTGCGACCGTCCCGGACGTGGCCGTTCTCGACGTACGCCTGCCGGACGGAAGCGGCGTCGAGGTGTGCCGGGAAGTCCGGTCGGGAAATGAGGGCATCAAATGCCTGATGCTTACCTCGTTCGCCGACGACGAGGCACTTTTCGACGCCATCATGGCCGGTGCGTCCGGATACGTCCTCAAGGCCATTCGGGGCAATGAACTGCTCACGGCCGTCCGTGACGTCGCGGCGGGCAAGTCGCTGCTGGACCCGGTGGCGACCGCCCGCGTTCTGGAGCGGCTGCGGTCGGGCGACGGCGACTCCCGCGGCGACGGGGCCGGCGGCGACAGCCGGCTCGCGAACCTCACCGAGCAGGAGCGCAGGATTCTCGACCTGATCGGCGAGGGCCTGACCAACCGGGCCATCGGCGAGCGGCTGCACCTCGCGGAGAAGACGATCAAGAACTACGTCTCCAGCCTGCTCTCCAAGCTGGGCATGGAGCGCCGCTCGCAGGCCGCCGCGTACGTGGCGCGCAAGCAGGCGGAGGAGCGCCGCTGAGACGCCCGCCACCCCCTTTTCGGGACTTACGTCCCTTTCCCGGCCCGCACCGGTGACCGACAGTGAACCGCATGCCCACCGAGGACCTACGCGCCATCGAACTCCTCCGCCGCGTCCCCTACGGCCGAGTCGCCACGAGCATGCGGGCCCTGCCCTTCCTCGCCGTCGCCCGCCACGTCGTCGTACAGGGGCGGGTCCTGCTGCGCATGCACGCGGGCTTCAACCACCACCAGTCCTGCCACGGCAGCGTGGTCGCGTACGGCGCGGACAACTTCCACCCGCGCACCCCCGGCGACAGCACCCTGTGGGCCGTCCAGTGCACCGGCACCGCCGAGATCTTCGATCCGGCCGGCGACGAACTGGCCCTCTTCGGCCGCGGGCCCCGCTACGTCGACGGGGAGCCCTTCGACCCGGTCTACCTGCGCATCGAGCCGCAGTTCGCCACCGCCCACTCCCTCAACAGCGCCCCCGAGAGACAGTACGAGCACGCTCTGTGACGGAGTGATCTAACATCTGGCGGGTGCCCCGCTCATCTGTACTCGCCCCTCCGCCGCCCGTCGGCGACCTGCTGCGCCGCTACCGCGACGCGGGCGATCCCCTCTCCTGCGAACCCGTGGCCCAGGGCCTGCTCAACCACGGCTACCGCCTCGTCACCACCCGCGGCGACTACTTCCTCAAGCACCACCTCGACGGGGACCGCGAGACCATCAGGCGCCAGCACCGCGCCACCCGCCACCTCCAGGCGTTCGGCGTCCCCGTCGCCCCGCCGGTCGAGGACACCCACGGCGGCACCGTCACCGTCATCGGCGGGCGCTGCTACGCCCTGCACCCGTGGGTGGAGGGCCGGCACCGGGACGGGGCCCAGCTCACGACGGCGGAGTCACGGCGGCTCGGGGCGCTGCTGGGGCTCGTGCACACCTGCCTCGACCGGGTGATGGAGGAGGCGGACCGGCGTACGCACGACTGCGCCGACCCCGCCGACACCTTCGCGCTGATCGACGACCTGCTGGCGCTGGCGCGCGGGCGGCGGCCCCGCGACGCCTTCGACGTCCTGGCCGAGCACCGCCTGGTGGAGCGGCGCACGCTCCTGGAGCGGCACGCGCACCGGCGGCCCCCGCCGGTCTCCGAGCCCGCCACCGGGTGGGTGCACGGCGACTTCCATCCGCTGAACCTGCTCTACCGGGGGGCCGAGCCCGCCGCGATCGTCGACTGGGACCGGCTCGCGGTGCAGCCGCGCGCGGAGGAGGCCGTCCGGGCCGCCGCGATCTTCTTCGTACGGCCGGACGGAGAGCTGGAGCTGGCGAAGGTGCGGGCGTACGCGGCGGCGTACCGCAGGGCCGCCGGGGCGGACGCGGACGAGCTGGCGGCGGCGGTGCACCGGGTGTGGTGGGAGCGCCTCAACGACTTCTGGATACTGCGCTGGCGCTACCAGCGGCACGACCGGAGGGCCGACCCGCAGTTCCCTGCGGCGTCGGCCCTGGCGGTCTGGTGGACGAAGGAGTACGAGGCGGTGCGCGAAGCGTTCGCCGGGTGAGGGGCTGGGATCAGGGGGTGGTGCCGCCCGCGTCCGTACCGCCCACGTCGGTGCCGCCGTCCGTCGTACCGCCCGCATCGGTGCCGCCGTCCGTCGTACCGCCGGCGTCCGTGCCGCCGTCGGTGGTGCCGCCGTCGTCGGTGCCGCCTTCCGTCGTGCCGCCGTCGTCCGTGCCGCCGTCGGTGGTGCCGCCGTCGTCCGTGCCGCCTTCCGTCGTCGTGCCCGGATCGGTCTCCGAGGGGCTCGACGGCGTGAGGCTGGGCGTGTGCGACGGGGTGTTGCTCGGATAGTTCGACGGCACGTCCGAGGGCGTCCAGCTCGGCTGCCCGCCACCGGTCGACGAGGTGCCCGGGTCGGTGTCGGCCGAGGTCTCCTCGTCGTCCGAGGGCTTGTCGGACGACGTCTTCTCCGCCTTCGGCGAGGACTCCGAGACCTTCGGCGGGTCCTTCTTCTCGTCGGTGCCGTTCTTGCCGGCCTTGTCCAGCGCGAAGGCGACGCCCGCCGTGATGGCGATGATCGCGAGCACCGCGAAGATCCACATCTTGCCCCGGCCGCCCCGGCCGCCGTGACCGCCGTCGTACGCCCCGTCGTCCGGGTTCATCGGCGGCAGCATCGCGCCGCCGGCCCGCATCTGCGAGGTGTCGCCGTGGTTCGGATGGCCCATCACCGTCGTCGGGTACGTGCCGCCGGACGGCGTGTGGCCGCCGTCGTGCATCTCCACGGGGCCGGTGTTCCACATGCCGGTGTGGCTGCCCTGCTCCTGGAGCATGGACAGGCCGTACTGCACGAGACCGCGCATCTCCTCGGCGCTCTGGAACCGGTCGTCCGGGTCCTTGGCGAGGGAGCGCATGACGAGCCCGTCGAGCTCGGGCGGCGCCACGTCCGACATCTCGGACGGCGGGACGGGGATGTCCTGCACGTGCTGGTAGACCACCGAGAGCGGGGTCTCACCGGTGAAGGGGGGCCGCAGCGCGAGCAGCTCGTAGAGCAGGCAGCCCGTCGCGTAGAGGTCGCTGCGGTGGTCGACGGCCTTGCCCAGCGCCTGCTCCGGGGAGAGGTACTGGGGCGTGCCCATGACCATGCCGGTCTGCGTCATGGTCGACTGCGCGCCGTGCAGGGCGCGCGCGATGCCGAAGTCCATGACCTTGACCGCGCCGCTGTGCGTGATGATCACGTTCGCGGGCTTGATGTCGCGGTGCACGATGCCGTGCTGGTGGCTGTACGCGAGCGCTTCCAGCACGCCGGAGACGATGATCAGCGCCTGCTCGGGGCCCGGGGCCTCCGCGTTCTGGAGCAGCTCGCGGATCGTGCGGCCCTCGACGAGCTCCATCACGATGTAGGGGACGACGCTGCCGCCGACCTGGTCCTCGCCGGAGTCGTACACGGCGACCACCGCGTGGTGGTTCAGGCCCGCGACCGACTGCGCCTCGCGGGTGAAGCGGGCCTTGGAGGTCGGGTCCTCGGCGAGGTCGGAACGCAGCAGCTTCACCGCGACGGTACGGCCGAGCCGTACGTCCTCGGCGGCGAACACTTCCGCCATGCCGCCGCGGCCGAGCCGGTGCGTCAGGCGGTAGCGACCATCGCCGACCAATCCGCCCATACCCCATGATTCCGGGGCGTCCGACACTCCGCCGCCGCTTCCCTCGGGTTCGGGTGCCATCAGTCCTCGCCGTCGTTTCTGTCCGCGCCGCGTCCGCGGTCGTCCTCATGGGCCTCAAGGTCTCAAGGCCCTGGGCCTCTGGGTGCTCCGCCACGTCACGCTACAGCCTCCGCGCGACGCCCCGGTTCGAGATGGACCGGTCATCAAACCCGTTGCCGATGTACCCGTGCAAATTCCGGACTCGTTTCCGGACGCGCGCGGGATCCGTGACGCACCCGTGCTGTAACGCTTCCGCGACGCTTCTTGCGCGTACGGTCACGGAACGGGCACCGCGCTTGACGTGTCAGTGCCCTCGGGCAGACTTGGCCCGTAAATCTTGCGCTGAGGGGGAAGCACAGTCATGAGCCAGGACGGCGGACAGGGCCGCTACGCGGGCGGCTCGGTCGCGGGCGGGCGGTACCAGCTGCGCGACCTGCTCGGAGAAGGCGGCATGGCGTCGGTGTACCTCGCGTACGACACCGCCCTCGACCGCCAGGTCGCCATCAAGACGCTGCACACCGAGCTGGGGCGCGAGCAGTCGTTCCGCGAGCGCTTCCGGCGTGAGGCGCAGGCGGTCGCCAAGCTGTCCCACACCAACATCGTCTCGGTCTTCGACACGGGCGAGGACGAGCTGGACGGCTCGCTGATGCCGTACATCGTCATGGAGTACGTCGAGGGGCAGCCGCTCGGCTCCGTACTCCAGGCGGACATCACGCAGCACGGCGCCATGCCGACCGACAAGGCGCTGAAGATCACGTCGGACGTGCTCGCCGCGCTGGAGACCAGCCACGAGATGGGCCTGGTCCACCGCGACATCAAGCCCGGCAACGTGATGATGAGCAAGCGCAACGTCGTCAAGGTCATGGACTTCGGCATCGCGCGCGCCATGCAGTCCGGCGTCACGTCCATGACGCAGACCGGCATGGTCGTCGGCACTCCGCAGTACCTGTCGCCCGAGCAGGCGCTGGGGCGCGGGGTCGACGCGCGATCCGACCTGTACTCGGTCGGCATCATGCTGTTCCAGCTGGTCACGGGGCGGCTGCCGTTCGACGCGGACTCGCCGCTCGCCATCGCGTACGCGCACGTTCAGGAGGAGCCGGTCGCTCCCTCCTCGATCAACCGGTCCGTACCGCCGGCGGTCGACGCCCTGGTGGCGCGGGCGCTGAAGAAGAACCCGAACGAGCGCTTTCCGAGCGCCGAGGCGATGCGCGACGAGATCGCGCGGGTCTCGGGGTCGGGCCAGACGGGGGCCGCCCCGGTGATCATCACCGGCGCTCCCTCGCAGAGCGGATCCGGCGTGGGCTCGGCGGTCTTCCCGCCGGTCGACCAGGCGGGATACCCGCAGAGCGGCAGCGTCCAGACGCCGTACCAGCCGACGCCGCCCCCGGGGCCGTACGGGCCCCAGACACCGGCCCCCGGTCAGGCTCAGCCCGCGTACGGCTATCCCACGCCGGCGCCGACGCCCGCGCCGTACGCGACGCACGGGATGCAGCAGCAGGGCGGGCAGCACCAGGGTGGCCAACACCAGGGTGGTCCGACGCCGCCGCCCTACACGATGTCGCCGCAGGGCGCGTCCGGTTCGGGCGGCGGGGGCCGGAACATGCCGGTGCTCGTGGGCGCGATCGCGGTCGTGCTGCTCGCGCTCGGCGGCGTGATCACCGCGCTGTCGCTCAAGGAGGACCCGCCGGAGCAGAAGACGGGCACCGACGATCCCCCGCAGAGCCAGGCGGCGGCGGAGCCCGGCTACCGGGGCCCCGACCGCACGCGCACGATGAAGACGACGGACTGCTCCCCCGGCCGGGAGTCGCTGACGGACCCGGAGAAGGTCGTCGTCCCGAGCTTCCTCTACAAGGACATCCTGTCCGTCAAGGAATGCCTCCGCGCGGCGGGCTGGAAGATCAAGGAGACCAAGGTCGACAACGCCACCTGGGGCGAGGACCTCGTGGTCAACCAGTTCCCGAAGTCCGGGTCGGACGTGGACGAGGACGACGCCACGATCGAGGTCGAGGTGTCCACCGGCAACCCGCCTTCGGACTAGGCGTGGCGCGGGGCCCGGGTCGGGCTGTGGGTCGGGCCGGTGATCGGGGTGCGGGTCGGGCCGTGGGTCAGGTCGTGGGTCAGGTCGTGGATTAGTCCGAACAGCCGACGCGTCGGCGGCAGGACGTGAGGAGGGGCCCGGTGCGCTGGTCGCGCGCCGGGCCCCTTTCGTGTGACCCGGGGTGCCGGGGATGTTGCGGCATGTGACGCTGATTCTGTTGTTCCCGTGCTCCGGATCACACGCGATCCGGCGCGGTCCGGCGCGGTCGGATCGCGGTCGCATCACGCCCGGCGCGAGTCGGTCCGCATCGCGGTCCACGCGGTGGGTTCACATCGCGGTCCGGCGCGGGTCGGTTCACATCGCGGTCCGGCGCGGGTCGGTCCACTTCAGGAGGCGGAGTCCCATGGCTGTCCGGTTCGCGGCGGTTGGGGTGGCCGCACTGCTGGCACTGCCGGTCCCGGGGGCGTACGCCGAGGAGCGCCGCCCGGGGCCCACACCGGTGCTGGCACCCACGTCGTCGCCGTCCCCCGGCGACGGGGCCGTGCGGGAGCTGCTGCCGGGCGTGCCGGCTCCGGACCGGCCCGGGCAGCCCGCCGCCTCCGCCGCCACGCCCGCCGAAAGTCTCGCCGGCCGGCCCGCCGGTGAGGGGCGTACGCGGCCCGGCCGGCCGCCGGGCAGGAGCGCCGGTCCGAGCGGAGCCGGGGAGGCCGACGAGAAGTCGTCACCCAGCGCCGACGCGAGTCCGTCGGACAGCCCGCGCGCCACGCGCAGTACGTCGGCGTCGAAGTCCGCCTCCGCGTCGCCCAGCACCTCGGCCGCCCCCCGCAGGTCGTACGCGCCCGAATCCTGGGACGTGCACGAGGAGGCGCTCGACGAGCCCGGCGAAGAGTCCGCCGCCCCGCCCTCGGACGGGCCGCCGGGCGCGGCGCAGGAGGGCTCGGAGCAGCAGGTCGTGGCGCAGTCCGACCCTCTGGACGTCCACGTACTGCCGCTCGGAGCGGGGCTGACCCTGATGGGGCTGGGGCTCGGGTTCCTGGGATTGCGGCTGCGGCGGGCGTGACGGATGCGCGGGGCGGCCCGGGAGTGCGGGCCGCGACGTCCCCCTCCATCCGGCGGCGTCCCCCTCAAGACGTACGTGCGATGTCCCCCTCAGGACGGTTGGCCATGGGGCGGCATACTCGGTATACATACTCAGTATGTCGATCCGCCACGGGCTGCTCGCCCTTCTTGAGCACGGGCCCCGCTACGGCTCCCAGCTGCGCACCGAGTTCGAGTCGCGCACCGGCGCCACCTGGCCCCTGAACGTCGGGCAGGTCTACACGACCCTGGGCCGCCTCGAACGCGACGGCATGGTCGTCCAGGACGGCGAGGACGGCGCGGGCCACGCGCTCTACGCGATCACCGACGCGGGGCGGGGCGAGCTCAGGAGCTGGTTCGGGCGGCCCGTCGACCGGGCCAGCCCGCCCCGCGACGAGCTGGCCATCAAGCTCGCCATGGCCGTCGGCGCGCCCGGCGTCGACATCCGGGCCGTCATCCAGGCCCAACGCCACGCCACCCTGCGGGCGATGCAGGACTACACGCGGCTCAAGGCCCAGGCACTGGTCGCCGTCGAGGGGGCGGACGGCGAGAAGGCGCGCGACGACGTCGCGTGGCTGCTCGTACTGGAGCAGCTGATCTTCCAGACCGAGGCCGAGGCGCGCTGGCTCGACCACTCCGAGTCCCGGCTCGCCCGGCTCTCCGCGGCGGCCGCGCGCAGGGCCGGGAACACGTCCGCGGCCACTGCGGCGGCCGGTCCGGCGGGCCCGGTCGTCGGGGATCCGGCGGCGGCGGACCGGGCCGACGCCCCGGCCGGCGAGGCCACCACCGACACCGGGACCACTCGTACCACTTCCGTATTTCGCAGCGCTCGGCGCTAAGCCCGCGTCGCACGACCATTCCGTTCCAGGGGGGACCCCTTCATGCCTGAAGCCATGCCCGGATCCATGCCTCATGAGTCACACCAGCCCCAACCGTCACAGCAGCAGCCGGTATTGCAGCTCGAACGGCTGACCCGTGTCCACGGCAGCGGCGCCACCGAGGTGCACGCCCTGCGCGGTGTCGACCTCTCGGTGTTCCCCGGCGAACTCGTCGCCGTCATGGGCCCGTCCGGCTCCGGCAAGTCCACCCTGCTGACCATCGCCGGCGGACTCGACAGCCCCACCTCGGGCCGCGTCGTCGTCGAGGGCACGGACATCACGACGGTCGGCCGCAAGGAACTCGCCGCCCTGCGCCGCCGCAGCATCGGCTACGTCTTCCAGGACTACAACCTCATACCGGCCCTGACCGCCGCCGAGAACGTGGCCCTGCCCCGCGAACTGGACGGCGTGTCCGCCCGGAAGGCCCGCGTCTCGGCCGTCGCCGCGCTGGAGGAGATGGGCCTCGGACAGCTCGCCGACCGCTTCCCCGACGAGATGTCCGGCGGCCAGCAGCAACGCGTGGCCATCGCCCGCGCCCTGGTGGGCGACCGCCGCCTCGTCCTCGCCGACGAGCCGACCGGCGCCCTGGACTCCGAGACGGGCGAGTCCGTGCTCGCGCTCCTGCGCGCGCGCTGCGACGCCGGCGCCGCGGGCATCCTCGTCACCCACGAGCCGCGCTTCGCGGCCTGGGCCGACCGGGTCGTCTTCCTGCGCGACGGGTCCGTCGTCGACGAGACCCTGCGCAGCCAGGCCGACTCGCTGCTCTCCGGGCAGGCGGCCGCCCAGTGAACCGCTGGTACCACTCCTGGGTGGCCGCGGTGCGCATCGCCCGCCGCGACGCCTGGCGCTTCAAGGGCCGCAGCGCTCTCGTACTCGCCATGATCGCTCTGCCGATCCTCGGCGTGAGCGCCGTCGATCTGACCCTGCGCAGCGCCGAACTCTCCGCCGGGCAGCAGATGGACCGCAGCCTGGGCGCCGCCGACGCCCGGATGAGCGACCCGGGCGTCGGCGGCGTGCCGATCCTCCAGGATCCCGCCGGCAACAGCTCCGTGCCGGTGAAGGACTACGACGAGAGCGAGCCGTGGCCCGAGGGCGCCGGTGACATCCCGGCGGCCTTCCCGGCGGGCGCCAAGACGCTCAAGGACTCGAGCGGCAGCGGAAAGCTCCGCACCGAGCACGGGCTGCTCAACACCGTGATCCACGAAGTGGACGCGACCGACCCGATGACCAGGGGCATGATGACCCTGGAGCAGGGCCGGTTCCCGGAGAAGGCCGGCGAGGTCGCCGCCACCACGCACTTCCTGGAGTCCTCCGGCCTCAAGGTCGGCTCCACGGTCGCCGCCCGGGGACTCGGGACCGAGTACCGGATCGTCGGCTCGTACGAACTTCCCGACTCCCTCAAGGCCGACGAGGTGCTGGCCCCGCCCGGCACCTTCCTCGCGCCCCTGGACAAGGCCCTGAAGGCCGACGACCTGCCCGGTACGGAGACCTCCAGTACGTACCTGGTGTCGGTCGGCGGCGACGGTTTCACGTGGAACATGGTCGAGGAGGCCAACCGCCACGGCATCACGGTCGTCTCGCGTGCCGTCGCCGTCGACCCGCCCGCCCGCTCCGACGTGGCGCTCTACCAGAAGGAGGGCTGGGAAGGCGCGTTCGAGCAGAGCGCGGCGTCCGACGCCGCGGCGCTGGCCGTCGTCGCCACCGTCGTCGGCCTCGCCATGCTGGAGATCTGCCTGCTGGCCGGTCCCGCCTTCGCGGTCGGCGCCCGGCGTTCCGCACGCCAGCTCGGCCTCGTCGGCGCCAACGGCGGCGACCGCCGTCACATCCGCGCCATCGTGCTCTCCGGCGGCCTGGTGGTCGGCGTCGCCGCCGCCCTCGTCGGCACCGCGCTCGGGCTGCTCCTCACCTTCGCGCTGCGGCCGCTGCTCGAGGACTACATGGGCAAGCGGTTCGGCAGTTTCGACATCCGTCCGCTGGAACTGCTCGGGATCGGCCTGGTGGCCGTCGTCACCGGCCTGCTGGCCGCGATCGTCCCGGCCGTCACCGCGTCCCGCCAGTCCGTACTGGCCTCGCTGACCGGCCGCCGCGGAGTACGCCGTTCCAACCGCGTCCTGCCCGTCGTCGGCCTCATCGCGACCGGCCTGGGCATCACCATCACCGTCTACGGCGCCGGCGCCACCGACAACTCCACCGTCGTCGCGGGCGGCAGCGCGCTCGCCGAGCTGGGCGTCGTCGCGCTCACCCCCGCCCTGGTCGGCCTCTTCGGCCGGCTCGGCACGTGGCTGCCGCTGTCGCCGCGCCTCGCCCTGCGCGACGCCGTGCGCAACCGCGGCCGTACGGCCCCCGCCGTCGCCGCCGTGCTGGCGGCCGTCGCGGGCACCGTCGCGGTGGCGACGTACACCGCCAGCGACGACGTCCAGCAGCGCGCCGAGTACTCGGCGCGGCTCCCGTACGGCGTGGGAACGGTGATGAACCCCGAGGGCGGCGGCCGGGACGTGCCCGCCATCCGCGCGGCCGTCCAGAAGCACTACCCCGTCGACGTGCGCGCCGACGTCGACCGCATCGCCGTGGGCAGCGCCAACTGCCTCCCGTACAGCGAAGCCAAGGGCTGCGGGCGGTACGAGATCTACACGCCCAAGGAGAACCGCTGCGCGCTGTGGTCCCCGGACAGCGAGGACATCCCGGCGGCCGAGCGCCGCAAGCTGTCGAAGGACTGGCGCTGCGAGGAGAGCGAGCACTACGCCGAGTACGACGTACTGGTCGCCGACGAGAAGCTGCTCTCGGTCCTCGCGGTCGACGACCCCGCCGCCGCGGACGCCCTCAAGAGCGGCAAGGCCGTCTCCTTCGACCGGCGCAACGTCGAGAAGGGGAAGCTCGGCATCAAGCTGATCGACGACCCCGACAAGGCCGACCTGATGACACAGCAGGGCAAGGAGTACCCCGGGGAGATCAAGTCCTTCCCCGTCCACCAGGCCCCGAAGTCGGCCCATGCGTACGGCGTCAAGGTGGTGCTGCCCGCCGGGGCGGCGAAGGACGCCGGGTTGATCACGGCGCCGGCCGGCGCGTACTTCTCGACCGGGAAGCTGCCCAGCGGCACCCAGGAGCAGAAGCTCCAGGCCGCACTCGACACCCTGGGCGCCGACGGCGTCCTGTACGTCGAGAAGGGCTACACCAGCGACAACAGCATCGAACTGCTGGCCCTGGCCGTCTTCGCCGGACTCGTCACCATCGGCGCCGCCGGCATCGCGACGGGCCTCGCCCAGACCGACGCCGAGCCCGACCTGAAGACCCTCGCCGCGGTCGGCGCGCCCCCGCGGGTGCGCAGGACGCTGAGCGGTTTCCAGTGCGGGGTGGTCGCCGCGATGGGCGTGGTGCTCGGTTCCGCCGCGGGTGTGCTGCCCGCCGTCGGACTGCGGCTCACGGAGGAACGCCAGGCGCTCAAGTGGTACGAGCAGGCGGTGAACGACGGCACGGGCGGCGCCCTGAGCGTGCCGTACGTCCCGATCGTCATCCCGTGGGAGACCCTCGCGGCCCTGCTCGTCGCCGTACCCGTGGGCGCGGCGCTCCTGGCCGCACTGGTCACCCGGTCCCGCACCGCCGTGGCGCGGCGCGCGGCGGCCTGACCGACGGCGATCGGTTCCCGTGCCCCCGTACAGGGTGGATCACCCCTGTGCGGGGGCACACCGTGTGGTGACGCACGTGTGCGAGAGAATGGCCGTATGGAGATGCCGAAGGGTGAACGGTCGCAGGAGAGCCCCCACGTCCTGGTCGTAGGGCAGGACGGAATGGCTCTCGGCGGCGCGGACGACGAGTCGCGCGAGGTGCCAGTGACGGAGATGGTCGAACAGCCCGCGAAAGTCATGCGCATCGGCAGCATGATCAAGCAGCTCCTGGAGGAAGTGAGGGCGGCTCCTCTCGACGAGGCCAGCCGGGTACGGCTGAAGGACATCCACGCCAGCTCGGTCAAGGAGCTCGAAGACGGCCTGGCGCCGGAGTTGGTGGAGGAGCTGGAGCGGCTCTCCCTGCCGTTCACGGACGAGGCGATCCCCTCCGAGGCGGAACTGCGCATCGCACAGGCCCAGTTGGTGGGGTGGCTGGAAGGTCTCTTCCACGGCATCCAGACGGCGCTCTTCGCCCAGCAGATGGCGGCGCGGGCCCAGTTGGAGCAGATGCGGCGCGCGCTTCCGCCCGGCGTGGGGCACGAGGACGACGGCCAGGAGGACGGCCACGGGCCGGTGCGCTCGGGACCGTACCTGTAGGGGCGTCACAGTGCGCCGGGCCAGTAGGGCCGGGCCTGTGCGGGCGGTCCTGTGGGGTCTTGTACCGCGACGGCCGACAGCCGGTTCGCCCGGCGCATGACGAGAGGCCCGCACCGCCCGGACGGCGGTGCGGGCCTCTGGCACGGGTGGGACCGGCTCAGGCGGCCGGCGTACGTACAGGGGCGGACGCTCAGGCGCTCGGCGTACCTACGGAACGGACGCTCAGGCGCTCGTCAGCAGGATCTTGCCGACATGCGTGCCCGCCTCCAGCGCCCGGTGGGCCTCGGCGGCCTCCGGCATCGGCACGACCCGGTCGACGACCGGGCGCACGCGGCCCGTGCTGATCAGCGGCCACACGTGTTCCCGCACGGCCGCGACGATCGCAGCCTTCTCGCCGAGCGGACGCGCCCGCAGCGTCGTGGCGGTGATGGCGGCCCGCTTCTTCATCAGGGCGCTCAGATTGACCTCGCCCTTCACGCCGCCCTGCATCCCGATGATCGCGAGGCGGCCGTTGACGGCGAGCGCCTTCACGTTACGGTCCAGGTACTTGGCCCCGATGATGTCCAGGATGACGTCCGCGCCGACCCCGTCCGTGGCCTTGCGCAGCTCCTGCACGAAGTCCTGCTCGCGGTAGTCGATGAGGATGTCCGCGCCCAGCTCCGCGCACCGCGCCAGCTTCTCCGGACCACCGGCGGTGACCGCGACCCGCGCGCCGACGGCCTTGGCGAGCTGGATCGCCATCGTGCCGATGCCGCTCGCGCCGCCGTGCAGCAGCAGCGTCTCACCGGGGCGCAGGTGGGCGATCATGAAGACGTTCGACCAGACCGTCGAGGTCGTCTCGGGCAGGGACGCCGCCGTGACCAGGTCCATGCCCGGGGGTACGGGCAACAGCTGCCCCGCCGGCACGGCGACCTTCTGCGCGTACCCGCCGCCGGTCAGCAGGGCGCAGACCTCGTCGCCGACGGACCAGCCGGAGACGCCCGGTCCGAGCGCTGCCACGCGGCCGGAGCACTCCAGGCCGGGGTACGGGGAGGCACCGGGCGGCGGGTCGTAGAAGCCCTGGCGTTGCAGCAGATCGGCGCGGTTGACGGCGCTCGCGGCGACCTCGACGAGGACCTCGCCCTCGCCGGGTACGGGATCGGGGACCTCCGCCCATACGAGCGCCTCGGGGCCACCGGGTTCAGGGATCGTGATCGCATACATGGCCGCGAGGCTACTCCGCACCGGAGCGCACCACTCCGCCTCCCCGGCCACCACGTCCCGGGCGGCCGGGGGTATGGGTCACTCC
This sequence comes from Streptomyces sp. NPDC054887, assembly GCF_053610585.1. Lineage (NCBI taxonomy): Bacteria > Bacillati > Actinomycetota > Actinomycetes > Kitasatosporales > Streptomycetaceae > Streptomyces > Streptomyces sp. NPDC054887. The sequence continues at coordinate 37,105 of NZ_JBSGYQ010000001.1, forward strand.
GGCATCGTCACCCGCATGTCTCCGCCCACACTGGTGACGCCCGGTGAGGCGCGCACGATGGTGATCACCCGGTCCGTCAGCTGGAGCGGGCTGGCCTCCGGATCGTCGTAACCGAGCAGCCGGTGTCCACGCAGGACGCTGACCACCAGGTCCTCGGTCTCCCGTACGTTCTTGCCCACCTCGGCCTTTATCACCGGCCGCTCGATGAGGTCCAGGCCGCTGCCCTGCTGGATCAGGTCCTCCATCACCGTGCCGGCGCTCGGGCTGAGCACGGACAGGCCCAGGAGGCGGCCGGCGGCACTGGCGCTGGTGATGACGGCGTCGGCGCCCGACTGGCGCAGCAGCGGCGCGTTCTCCTCCTCGCGGACCGCGGCGACGATCTTGGCGCCCCGGTTGAGCTGGCGCGCGGTCAGCGTGACCAGGACCGCCGTGTCGTCGCGCTGGGTCGAGATGACGACCTGGCGGGCCCGCTGCACTTCGGCGCGCAGCAGTACGTCGCTGCGGGTCGCGTCACCCAGGACACCCGTGAAACCGTCGGCGTTGGCCGCCTCGATCACCTTCGCGCTCGGGTCGACGACCACGATCTGCTCTTTGCGGAGCCCCGTGGCGGCCAGGGTCTGGATCGCGGAACGTCCCTTGGTGCCGAATCCGACGATGACGGTGTGGTCGCGCAAGTGAGCCCTCCAGCGGTTCAGCCGCCACTCCTCCCGGGTCCGTTCCGTGAGGACCTCAAGAGTGGTGCCGACCAGGATGATCAGAAAGAGCACGCGCAGCGGCGTCACGACCAGCACATTGATGAGCCTGGCGCTGTCGCTGTGCGGCACGATGTCGCCGTAACCCGTGGTGGACAGGGTCACGGTGGAGTAGTAGACGGCGTCGAGCAGCGAGAGGTTCTCGTCGGCGTTGTCGTGGTAGCCGTCGCGGTCGAGGTAGACGATGAGCACCGTCACCACCAGGACCCCCAGCGCCATCAGCAGCCGCTTGCCGACCTGCCGCAGCGGGCGGTCGACGATACGGCGCGGCAGCTTGATCCGAGCGGTGACGAGATGCTCGTCGGCGTGCCGGGCCATTGCGTCTTGGCCGGGAAGTTTCACGTGAAACGTCCTTCTGTCCAGGGCAGATCGAGGATTTCCAGTTCCTGGCCGGCCCGCGCGCCGCCCGGCGGCACGACGGCGAGACCGTCGGCGGCGGCGATGCCGCGGAGCATGGCCGGACCGTTGTAGTGCAGGGGCACGGCCTGCTCCGGCCCGTTCCCGTCCGCACCGCCCGCGCGGTGGACGACGGGCACCAGCCGGGTGTCGTGCGGATGACCGTTCACGTCGTCCCGTACGGGCGAGGTGTACGGCGCGAGGGGCGCCCGCCCGGCACGGGCGCGCAGCAGCGGCTCCGCGAGCGTCAGCAGGCCGGACACGGCGGCGAGCGGGTTGCCGGGCAGCCCCACCAGGTACCGGCCCTCGGCTGACCCGCCGAGGCGCGCCAGCAGCATCGGGTGGCCCGGCCGCACCGCGACCCCGTCGACCAGCAGTTCGGCCCCTGCCTTGCGCAGGATCGGGTGCACGTGGTCGACCGGACCGGCCGCCGTGCCGCCGGTGGTGACCACGAGGTCGGCCTCGGATGCGGTGACCGCCCGGTGGAGCGCGTCGGCGTCGTCGCCGAGGTGGCGGGTGGCGAGCACCTCGGCGCCCAGCGCACGGAGCCAGGGGGCGAGGAGCGGGCCGAGGGCGTCACGGACCATCCCGTCGTGCGGCAGCCCCTCGCTCAGCAACTCGTCGCCCAGCACGAGCACTTCGACGCGAGGCCGCGGAACGACGGCCAGCTCGTCGTAGCCGGCGGCGGCGGCGAGCCCGAGCACGGCGGGCGACACCAGGGCCCCGGCGGGCAGCAACTGGTCGCCTGTGCGGCACTCCTGGCCGCGCGGGCGGATGTCCTGCCCCTGGACGACCTCACGGCTTGCGTGCAGCCGCCCCTTGGCCTCGTCGAGCCCGGCGTGTTCGCTGCGGATGACGGCGGTTGCGTCCGGCGGGATCCGCGCGCCGGTGGCGATGCGCACGGCCGCACCGTCGGCCAGCGCGCCGGGCGCGGCGTGCCCGGCCAGCACCTGGCCCCCCTCGTCGACGGTCCACCACGGGCCCGGCCCGGCGACCGCCCAGCCGTCCATGGCGGAGGTGTCGAACGACGGCAGGTCGGTGAGGGCCCGCAGAGGCTCGGCGAGCACCTGTCCGAGGGCCTGCGCGAGTGCCACGCGGCTCGTGCGGTGCGGCACGGCGCCACCGGCCCGGCCGGCGACGGCACGGGCTTCGCGCCAGGGCGTGGCCCTGGTACGGGCGGGGGGCGGGGACGAGGCCGTCTGAGGGGACACCTGCGGGGTGGTGGCGGGGGATGACTGCGGGGTGTCGGGCGGGGTCGTCTGCGGGGTGGTGGGCTCAGGCGCCCGCGGCCCGGTGGCCGGCGGCGCCCCCGGTGTGGCGGGCGGCGTGGCGGCCCGGTCGTCGTCGCGGCCCGACCGGTCCGGACCGAAGCCGGGGCCGGGGCCGGGGCCGGGGCCGGGACCGGAGCCGGGGCCGGAGCCGGGACCGGGACCGGAGCCGGGACCGGGGCCGGGTGCCTGGGCCCGTACCGCCTGCGCCTCCTCCGCCGACCGGTTGACGAGCGCGAGCGCCTCGTCGACCTCGCGATCCTCCTGGTTCACCCGGCGCCGTCTTCCGCGCCGCGCCCCGGGGCCTCTCCCGTGTTCTCCCGCTCGGCATCTTCCTCCGCCTCGGCGGCCCAACGGGCCGCGAGAGCGGCGGCCTTGCGAGCCGCTTCGGCGACGGCTTCGGGCCCGTCGCCGCCCGCCTTCGCCGCCGCGTAGCCGACCAGGAAGGTGGTGAGCGGCGCGGCGGGCCTGGCGACGCCGTGCGCGGCGTCGCGGGCGAGGTCGAGCAGGACGTTGATGTCGACATCGAGTTCGACGCCGAGTTCGTCCTTGACTGCGGTCATCCATTCATCCAGCACGTGCCCATGCTCCCTGATCCTCGACCGGGCGGCGGCAATGTCTTCCCAGGTGTCGCAGTCGAAGGAGTCGAGCGGCCCGGCGGAAACACGCGTCAGGGCCAGTTCGTGCGTCAGCAGCCGCAGCGGCAGCCCGGACAGGGCGCCGTGTTCGGTGGCGAGGAGGGCCAGTTCGCGGCGCAGCGGTTCGGCGCGGTAGGCGGCGACGAGCGGCTGGTCCCGGCCGCCCGGGTCCACGAGCAGCGCCGCTTCGGCGTCGCCGCCCGCCAGCGTGTCGAGCAGCCGCTGAACCGTCGCGCGCCGGATGAAGGGCAGGTCGGCGGAGAGTACGAGCACGGTCTCGGCGGTGGTGCGCCGCACCCCGGTGTCCAGCGCGGCCAGCGGCCCGCCCCCGGCCGGTTCCTCGCGCACCCACTCGACCGGGCGCACGGTCGCCCGCCGCCCGCCGACGACGACGGTCGTACCGGCCCCGCGGCACACGCCCAGTACCCGGTCGAGCAGGGTCCGTCCGCCCACGCGCACACCGGGCTTGTCCACCCCGCCGAGCCGTCTGGCGGCCCCTCCGGCGAGCACGATGGCGTCGTACGCGGTCGCGGTCATGCCCCGAGTATGCGGGGCGGGGTTTCCGCCGCCCTCCCCCGCCCCCGCCCATGCGGGGGCGGGGCCCCGCTGCGGGGAGGGCTGGGGCGGGGCGGCGGCCCCGGGCGGCGGCTAGAGCGAGCGCAGCAGCAGCGCCGGGTGCTCCACGCAGTCCGCCACGTACCGCAGGAACCCGCCCGCGGTTCCCCCGTCGCACACCCGGTGGTCGAACGTCAGCGACAGCTGCACCACCTTGCGCACCGCCAACTCGCCGTCGTGCACCCACGGCTTGGGCACGATCCGCCCGACACCGAGCATCGCGGCCTCCGGGTGGTTGATGATCGGTGTGGACCCGTCGACCCCGAACACGCCGTAGTTGTTCAGCGTGAACGTGCCGCCCGTCAGCTCCGCCGGGGTCAGCGACCCCTTCCTGGCCGACTCCGTCAGCCGGGCGAACTCCGCGCTCAGCCCGTCCACGGTGCGGGCGTGCGCGTCGCGTACGACGGGCACCATCAGGCCCCGCTCGGTCTGCGCCGCGAACCCGAGGTGCACGCCCGGCAGCCGGACGATCTCGCGGGTGGCCATATCCACCGTGGAGTTCAGCTCCGGGAAGCGGGCCAGGGCGGCCGTGCAGATCCGGGCCAGGAGCGCCAGTACCGACACCGGCGGTCCGCCGGCCTGGTTCATCGCCGCCCGGGCCGCCATGAGCTCGGTCGCGTCCGCGTCCACCCAGCAGGTGGCGTCCGGGATCTCGCTCCGGCTGCGCGACAGCTTGTCGGCGACGGCGCCGCGCATGCCCCGCAGCGGCACGCGCTCGCCGACGGCGGCGGAAGCCGCCGCCACCGGCGCGGGGGCCGCGGGCTCGGGCGCCCGCTTCCCCCGAATGGCGCCCTCCACGTCGGACCGCAGAATCAGCCCGTCCGGGCCGGAGCCCTTCAGCGCCCGAAGATCGAGGCTGTTCTCCCGGGCCAGCCGCCGCACCAGCGGCGAGATCACCGGAACGGGCCCGTCGTGCCCCACCGGCGCGGCCGACGCGACTCGCTCAGCCGGCACAGCGGGCGCCGCGGCCGGTTCGGCAACGGCCACGGCCCCACGAGCCGCGTCCGGCCGGATGCGCCGCCGCCGTGCCACCGCCGCACCCGTGCCGTACCCCACCAGCACGTTCCCCGACGACTCCGCCTCGTCCGAGGCCGCAGCCGCAGCCGGAGCGGGAGCCGTAGCCGCCGCGGGAGTGGCAGCGGAATCCGACGCCCCCACCGCGACCGTCAGCAGCGGCGACCCGACGGGCAGTTCGGTCCCCTCCTCGCCGAAGCGGGCGGTCACCACGCCCCCGTACGGGCACGGCACCTCCACCATCGCCTTGGCCGTCTCCACCTCGACCACCGGCTGGTCGACGGCGACGACGTCGCCCACCTCCACCAGCCAGCGCACGATCTCCGCCTCGGTCAGCCCCTCACCGAGGTCGGGCAGCTTGAACTCCAGGCTCGCCATGTCGAAAGCGTTCGGCATCAGACGTCCGCCTCCCACTGGAGCCGCGCGACCGCGTCGAGCACCCGGTCCACACCCGGCAGATGGTGCCGCTCCAGCATCGGCGGCGGATACGGGATGTCGAACCCGGCGACCCGCAGCACCGGCGCCTCCAGATGGTGGAAGCAGCGCTCCGTCACCCGGGCCGCGATCTCCCCGCCGGGCCCGCCGAAACCGGTGGACTCGTGGACGACGACCGCCCGGCCGGTACGCCGTACCGAAGCGGCCACCGTCTCGTCGTCGAACGGCACGAGCGAGCGCAGGTCGACGACCTCCAGGTCCCAGCCCTCCGCCTCGGCCGCCTCCGCCGCCTCCATGCACACCGGCAGGGACGGCCCGTACGTGATGAGCGTCGCGCTGCGCCCGGAGCGCCGCACGACCGCCCGTCCGATCGGCTCGACGGCCGTCGGAGCCTCCGGCGACCACGCCGCCTTCGACCAGTACAGCCGCTTCGGCTCCAGGAACACCACCGGGTCGTCGGACGCGATCGCCGCCCGCATCAGCCCGTACGCGTCCTCGACCGTCGCGGGCGTCACGACATGGAGCCCCGGAGTCGCCATGTAGTACGCCTCGGACGAGTCGCTGTGGTGCTCGACGCCGCCGATCCCGCCGCCGTACGGCACGCGGATCACCATCGGCATCGGCATCGCGCCGCGCGTGCGGTTGCGCATCCGCGCCACATGGCTGATGAGCTGCTCGAACGCCGGATACGCGAAGGCGTCGAACTGCATCTCGACGACGGGCCGCAGCCCGTACATCGCCATCCCGACGGCCGTTCCCAGGATCCCCGCCTCGGCGAGCGGCGTGTCGGTGACCCGGTCCTCGCCGAACTCCTTCACGAGCCCGTCCGTGACCCGGAACACCCCGCCGAGCGCGCCGACGTCCTCGCCCATCACGTGGACGGACGGGTCCTCCGCCATCGCGTCGCGCATCGCCCGCCCGAGGGCCTGCGCCATCGTCGCCGGCTTGGCGGGCTTCGCGTCGACCGCGGTCGTCGCTGCCGTCGTCATCGTTCGTCCTCCGCATCGAGCTCGGCCCGCAGCAGGGCTTCCTGCTCCCTGAGTTGCGCGGTCTTCTCGGCGTAGACGTGCGCGAAAAGGTCCATGGGGTCGAGCACCGGGTCCGCGTTCATCCGCTCGCGCAGGTCGGCGGCCATCGCCTCGGCGGCCTCACGGGCCTCCCGTACGGCGTCCTCGTCCAGCATTCCGCGCTCCGTGAGTTCCCGCTCCAGGAGGTCGACCGGGTCGTGGGCACGCCATGCCTCGACCTCGGCGTCGCCCCGGTACCGGGTCGCGTCGTCGGCGTTCGTGTGGGCTTCCATGCGGTACGTGACCGCCTCGACCAGCGTGGGACCGCCACCCCTGCGGGCCCGCTCCACCGCCTCGGCCAGTACTTCGTGCATGGCGGCGGCGTCGTTGCCGTCGACCAGCCGGCCCGGCATGCCGTACCCGACGGCCTTGTGGGCCAGGGACGGGGCGGCGGTCTGCTTGGCCAGCGGCACGGAGATCGCGAAGCCGTTGTTCTGCACGAGGAAGACGACCGGAGCCCGCCAGACGGCGGCGAAGTTCAGCGCCTCGTGGAAGTCGCCCTCACTGGTGCCGCCGTCGCCGACCATGGCGAGCGCCACGACGTCGTCGCCCTTGAGGCGGGCGGCGTGCGCCAGGCCCACCGCGTGCGGCAGCTGCGTCGCCAGCGGCGTGCACAGCGGCGCGATGCGGCGCACACGCGGGTCGTAACCCGTGTGCCAGTCGCCCCGCAGCAGCGTCAGCGCCTCGACGGGGTCCAGTCCGCGCACCACGGCGGCGAGGGTGTCCCGGTAGCTCGGGAAGAGCCAGTCCCGCTCCTCCAGGACGAGTCCGGCCGCGACCTCGCAGGCCTCCTGCCCGGTGCTGGAGGGGTAGACGGCGAGGCGGCCCTGCTTGGTCAGCGCGGTCGCCTGCGTGTTGTACCGCCGGCCGCGCACCAGCTCCGCGTACAGCCTCCGCATCAGCCCGGCGTCGAGCCGGGCGGCGGCGTCGGTGCCGAGCACGCGGTGCGGCTCGCTGTCCGGGAGCAGCGGGGCGGGGTCCATACGGGGCTTCCAGGCCGGGGGAGCGGCCGGCCGGGGGGCGGCGGCGCCGGACCGTGCCTGCGCCGGCCCGGCCGACCGGACCGGCCGCGCCGTCATGGTGCTCTTCTTCATCGCGTGCACCTCCTCGTGGGAGCGGTGAGAAGGCACAGCAATGTGGTGTGCCTCACCTACCGATTGTTCGGTCGTGGACGCAATTTGGCTACAGGCACCTCCAGCCTGTGGACAAACGGTTCTCCACAGCCTGGGATAGGGGCAGGTCGTCCATCAGAGGGGAGCGGGGGGACATGGCACCTGAACAAATGGCCGACGCGGGAGCGGGCCCGCCCGCGCGCCCGCTGGACTCCATCGACCGCGACATCCTGCGCATGCTGCAAAAAGACGGCCGCGCGTCGATACGGTCCGTCGCCGAGCGCGTCCACGTCTCGCGCGCCAACGCCTACGCCCGCATCAACCGCCTCATCGAGGACGGCGTGATCCGCGGCTTCAGCGCGCGCGTGGACCACGAACGCGCGGGGCAGGGAGCATCGGCGTACATCACGCTCAAGATCGTGCAGAACTCCTGGCGCACCGTCCGCGAGCGCCTCAAGGAACTCCCGGGCGCCGCTCACATCGCGCTGGTCAGCGGCGATTTCGACGTACTGCTGCTGGTCCACACGGCCGACAACAGAGCGCTGCGCGAACTCGTCCTGACGAAGATCCAGTCCATTCCGGAAGTGCTCAGCACGCGCACGCTGCTGGTCTTCGAGGAGACCGACCTCGACTCGGCCGACCAGGCCGCCTTCCCCCACCCGCCCCAGGGCCCCCTGCCGCCCCAGGAGCCGTGAGCACGCTCAGCGGCTGGTCCGCAGACCGTCGAAGGCCAGCCGCACCACCGTCTCGGCGAGCTGCTCCCCGTCCGTGCCGCCGCCGGCCCCGGCCACCTGCGGCCGGTACCACTCCACCAGCGAGTTGATCATTCCGAACAGCAGGCGCGTGGCCATGCGTATGTCGACATCCGCGCGCAGATCGCCGTCGGCCGCCGCCGCCTTCATCAGATCGGCGACCCGCTGGTCGAACTCACGCCGCCGCTCCAGCGCCCAGCGCTCCGCCTGCGTGTTGCCCCGTACGCGCAGGAGCAGCGTGACGTACGGCAGCTCCGCCATCAGCACCTCCACGGTGCGCCGCGTCACGTACTCGACCCGCTCGATCGCCCGCCCGCGCGACGCCCCCGGCTCGTCGAGGATCCCGAAGAGCCCGTCGAGGGCGCGGCTGACAGCCCGGCGCAGCAGCTCCTCCTTGCCCGTCACGTGGTGGTAGATCGACGACTTCGAGATGCCGGCCGCCTTGGACAGGTGCTCCATGGAGGTGCCGTCGTAACCGCGCTCGTTGAAGACCCGGACCGCCACCGTCAGGAGCGTCTCGGGCGTGTACGTGTCACGCTTCGCGGTGGTCATCGGGCGTCCTCCTCCTTGCCGGCGAACGCCTGCCGGTAGAGCGCCAGGGACGGGGCGTAGCGCCCGGTCGGACAGCACTCGTGCAGGTTCTTCAGCAGGTCGTACGCCCAGTCGCGTCCCAGCGCCCGGCCCCACTCGACCGGCCCCAGCGGGTAGTTCACGCCGAGCCGCATCGCCGTGTCGATGTCCTCCGGCGAGGCGACGCCCCGCGCGACGGCGTCCGCCGCCAGGTCGACGAGCATCGCGACCGTACGGGCCACGATCATGCCGGGGACGTCGCCGATGACGCTGACGTCCTTGCCGAGCTTCTGGAACAGGCCGGTGGCCTCGGCGACCGCCCGCGCGGACGTGTCCCCGGACGCGGACAGCGCGATCCGGGTGGCGCCGCGGTAGTCGAGCGCGAGGTCGAAGTAGACGACGTCCGCGTACTCGACGGAGGTCCGGCCGTCGGCCGGCACCAGCTGCCCCTCGCCGGGCAGCTCGATGTACGGCCCGCCCGCCTCGACCCGCTCCACCGCGATGCCCGCCTCCTCCATCATCGCGACGAGGACGTCGGCGTGGCCGAGGTCCCCCACGACGGTGACGGCCTGCGGCGCCTGCTCGGGGGCGGCGGTCCGGGGCGCGGGCGCGACCGCTCCCTCCGCTCCGTACGGGAACCATCCGTGACCCGACTTGCGGCCGAGCCGGCCCGACTCGACGAGACGGCGCTGAGCGAGGGAGGGGACGAACTTGGGGCTCTGGAAGAACGACTCCCAGACCGACCGGGTGACGGCCTCGTTGACGTCCTGCCCGATCAGGTCGGTCAGCTCGAAGGGGCCCATCCTGAACCCGCCCGACTCGCGCAGGACGGCGTCGATCGTCGCCGGGTCCGCGCCCTGCTCCTCGTACACCGCGAAAGCCTCGGCGTAGAAGGGGCGGGCGATGCGGTTGACGATGAAACCGGGGGTGTCCGAGCAGCGCACCGGGGTCTTGCCCCAGGCCGCCGCCGTCGCCCACGCGCGCGTGGCGCTCGCCTCGTCGGTCGCGAACCCGCTGACGACCTCGACGAGGGGCAGCAGCGGCGCGGGGTTGAAGAAGTGCAGGCCCACGAAACGGCCCGGGTTCTTCAGGGGACCGGCGATGGCCGTGACGGACAGCGAGGAGGTGTTCGTGGCGAGGAGGCAGTCGTCGGACACGACCGCTTCGAGCGCCGAGAAGAGCTGCTGCTTGACCGGCAGGTGCTCAACGATCGCCTCGACGACCAGCGCGGCGTCCGCCAGCTCGGCGAGGTCCCCCGCGGTGTGCAGCCGGGCGAGCGCGGCGTCCGCGTCCCCGCGGTCGAGCCTGCCCTTCTCGACGAGCCGCTCCAGGCGGGCGCCCACGGCCTCGACGGCCTCCTGCGCCCTGCCCGGGCCCGCGTCGTACAGACGCACCGGGTGACCGGCGAGGAGAGCGACCTGCGCGATGCCCTGACCCATGGTGCCGGTGCCGACCACGGCGACGGTGCGGGCTCGATCGATAGCTGTCATGACCCGATCCTCCCGTACGAGTTGTCCACAGGTTTTACCGGGCCCTCTTGTCCCGACCGATCGTTCGGTTACTGTATCTCGTGTCCGCCTGTCCCTGCCCAGCTCGACGAGGAGTTGGTCCGCCGTGGCCGCCGAACTCACCACTTCACAGCTGTCCGAGAAGCACCGGACCACGCTCGACAAGGCGCTCGACGTGATCCGCACGCGCGAGTACTGGTCCCCGCACCCCGAGCACCCCAAGGCATACGGCGAGAACGGCAGCCTGACCGCCGCCGAAGGGCTCGCTGCCTTCCAGGCCCTCCAGGGCAGCCGCTTCGAGCTCGACCAGCCCGGCACCGACGGCTGGACGGGCGGCGAGGTCTCCCCGTACGGCCCGGCACTGGGCATCGAGTACCCGCACGCCGACATCGACGTACTGCTTCCGGCGATGCGCGCCGGCATGGCCGCCTGGCGCGAGGCCGGCCCCGAGAACCGCGCCCTGGTCTGCCTCGAGATCCTTTCGCGCATCAGCGCCCGCACGCACGAGCTCGCGCACGCGGTCATGCACACCAGCGGGCAGGCCTTCATGATGGCGCTCCAGGCGGGCGGCCCGCACGCCCAGGACCGCGGCCTGGAGGCCGTGGCGTACGCGTACGCCGAGCAGACCCGCACGCCCGGCACGGCCGAGTGGGCCAAGCCGCAGGGCAAGCGCGACCCGCTCAGCCTCAGCAAGTCCTTCACCGCCGTCCCGCGCGGCATCGCGCTGATGATCGGCTGCAACACCTTCCCCACCTGGAACGGCTACCCCGGCCTCTTCGCCTCCCTGGCCACCGGCAACCCCGTCCTCGTCAAGCCGCACCCCCGCGCGGTGCTCCCGCTGGCCCTCACGGTCCGCATCGCCCGCGAGGTCCTCGCCGAGACCGGCTTCGACCCGAACCTCGTGGCGCTGGCGGTCGAGCGGCCCGGCGAAGGCATCGCGAAGACCCTCGCGACCCGGCCCGAGATCCGGATCATCGACTACACGGGGTCCACGTCCTTCGGCGACTGGCTGGAGGCGAACGCCCGCCAGGCGCAGGTCTACACCGAGAAGGCGGGCGTCAACACCGTCGTCGTCGACTCCACGGACGACTACAAGGGGATGCTGTCCAACCTGGCGTTCTCCCTGTCCCTCTACAGCGGCCAGATGTGCACCACTCCGCAGAACCTCCTGATCCCGCGCGACGGGGTCATGACGGACGCGGGCGAGAAGTCGTACGACGAGGTCGTCTCCGACCTCGCGGCTTCGGTCGCCGGCCTGCTGGGCGACGACGCCCGGGCCAACGCCCTGCTCGGCGCCCTCGTCAACCCCGACGTCAAGGCCCGCCTCGAAGCGGCCGCCGAGCTGGGCGAAGTGGCCCTCCCCTCCCGGGAGGTCACCCACCCGGACTTCCCCGACGCGGTCGTCCGCACGCCCGTCATGGTCAAGCTCGACGGCGCCAAGCCGGACGCCGAAGCCGCCTACATGTCCGAGTGCTTCGGCCCGGTCTCCTTCGCCGTCGCCGTGAACTCCACGCAGGACGGCCTCGAACTGCTGCGCCGCACGGTGCGGGAGAAGGGCGCCATGACCGTGGGCGCCTACACGACCTCCCAGGTCACCGAGGCCGCCATCGAAGAGGTCTGCCTGGAGGAGTCCGCGCAGCTCTCGCTGAACCTCACGGGCGGCGTCTACGTCAACCAGACGGCGGCGTTCTCCGACTTCCACGGCTCGGGCGGCAACCCGGCGGCCAACGCCGCCCTGTGCGACGCGGCCTTCGTGGCCAACCGCTTCCGGATCGTCGAGGTACGCCGCCAGGCGTGACCCCGTCAGCCCCGCGCCGGCGTCCGGCCCGTCGCCGCCCCGCTCACGCGGTGGTGGCGGCGGGCGGCCCGCCCCAGTGGAACAGCGTCATGGCCACACTCGTCGCCAGGTTGTAGCTCGACACCTGCGGCCGCATGGGCAGGGACACCAGCCTCGTCGCGCGGCTCCGCAGCTCCGGTGAGATCCCGTGGCGCTCCGAACCGAAGGCGACGAGCGCGTCGTCGGGCACCTCGACGGACCGGATGTCGTCGCCCTCCGGGTCCAGTACGTACAGCGGCCCCGGCGGCAGGGCGTCGAGGCTCCTGCGCTCGACGGCCGTGGCGTAGTGCAGCCCGGCGCCGGCGCGTACGGCATTGGGGTGCCAGGGGTCCATGTCGCCGGTCGTGACGACGCCCGTGGCGCCGAATCCGGCGGCCAGCCGGACGACCGCACCCACGTTGCCGAGGTTCCGCGGGTTGTCCAGTACGACGACCGGGGCCGGCCTGGGCAGCCGGGCAAGCGCCCGCGCGTTCGCTTCGGCGTCGCGCCGGACCGCCAGAGCCACCACCGCCGTCGTATGTACCCTCGGCACCAGCTCACGCAGGAGGTGGGCGGGGATCTCCACGACGGACTCGGCGAGGACGCCCGACAGGTCGTCGGCCAGCTCCCGCGCGAGCTCCAGAACCGCCCGCCGGCGCTCGCGAGCGTCAGCCGCACCTGTGCACCGAAGCGGATCGCGTGCTTCAGGGCATGGAAGCCGTCCAGCAGAACGGCGTCGGGAGCGGCCTCACGCCACTGCCGCACCACGGCCTCGGCCACGTCCTCAGTCATGGCCTCAGCCTACGGCGAGCCCGTGGCCCGGCCTCTCACCCGACCGGCGTAGGGACCTCTCGCTGATCGCGCACGGGCTCCTCACCCGACCGGCGTACAGATCTCTCGCTGATCCCGCACGGGCCTCTCACTCGACCGGCGTACGGACCTGCTCCTCCTGCGGGCGCCGTTCCACCGGCCCGTCGTCCGTCGCCGCCCCGCGCCGCAGCACCCTGGCCTTCCCACCAGCCGCGCATCGGCCGACCCGCCGCAGGAATCCGGTCGGCAGGAAGACCGCGTCGGCGGCGATCATCGCGAGCGAGAAGAAGGGCAGCCCCAGCAGCACGGCAATCGCCGCGTGCTCGGCGATCATGACCGCGAGCAGGACGTTCTTGACCCGCCGGTTGAACAGCGTGAACGGGAACGCGACCTGAACGACCACCGTCCCGTACGTCAGCAGCATCACGATCACACCGCTGGAGGCCAGCAGCCCCGACAGACCCGGCCAGGGCGAGAAGTAGTCCAGATGCAAGGGGTAGTAGAGGGCGGTGCCGTCCTGCCAGCGCGAGCCCTGGACCTTGTACCAGCCCGCGGTGGCGTAGACGAGGCAGACCTCGGCCATGATCACGGCCAGGCCGGCGTTGTGCACGACGTTGGTGACGACGTCCAGCAGGACGCGGGGATGGCCGGGCGCGTAACGGCCGGCCGCCCACCACAGGGCGTGCACACCCAGCAGCCCCCAGAAGATCAGCAGCCAGCCACCGCTCAACTCGCCCGAGAAGGTGAGCGCCACGAGACAGGCGGCCAGCGCACCCCACAGCACGGGCCCGACCCGGTCGGGGCGGCCGGGATCGCGGCGCGCGTCCAGCGACCACACCTGACCGCACCGGGTCAGTACGAGGTACATCGCCATGAGGTGGATGACGTTGTCGCCGCCGTCGCCCATGAAGATGCTGCGGTTCTGCAGCGACAGCACGCCGACCATGAAGAGGACCGACATGGTCCGGGTACGCCAGCCCACCATGAGCAGCGCCGCGGACACGACCGCGAGCCCGTACACGATCTCGAACCAGACCGTGCTCTGCGACCACATCAGGGCGGTGAAGGCGTTGTTGTCGCCTATCAGCTGCCGGGCCATGTCCCAGCCCCACGGCCCGTCCGGGCCGTACAACTCACGCCGGTGCGGATACTCGAAGAGCAGGAAGAGGAGCCACGTCAGCGAGAAACCGATGCGGACGACGGCGCTCTGGTACGGCCCCAGGGCGGTCGACGTCACGCGCTGGACGCCGCTCGCGAACGCCCGGGCGGGCGCTGACCTGACGGCGGCGAAGGAATGGGCCGACGGCCCGCCCACGGGCGGCGTGCGGTCCGACGCGGCGGGGTCGGACGGCGTGCGGTCCGACGCGGCGAGGTCGGGGGACGCGGGGACGGGCGGCGGGGAGCCGGGGGACGCCGCACCGGCCTGCGCCGGGACTGACCGCGTGCGGTCGGGGGTGCTCACCGGGCCGCCTCCGACGCGCGCCGAGCGCCCTCCGGAAGATCCGCCTCGGTCACCGGCCACCACGGAAGCACCCGATGGGCCGGGGTGCTGTTCGTCTTCTCCTCGCTCCACGACGGCGCCTTCACCCACTTGGTCTCGGACCTGACCTGTATCCGCACGACCTCGCCGCCCAGGTCCTGCCGGGCCAGGCGCAGCATGACCGTGCGCCGTACATAGCGCTCGGAGAGAGCGCCGCGCATGCCGTTCGGCTTGTTCGCGTTGTCGTGGGAGGCGGTGTAGAAGTCCCACGCCCGGCGCAGCGCGTTCTGCACGGTGTGGCTCGGCAGCAGATTGCCGCGTATCGCCTCGCCGTCCTCGGCCGAGAGGTCGATCCAGTCGGTGGTCTTCCACTGCCCGCCGTCCGTACGGACCTGCGCCCGCACCTGTACGGCGATGTTCTGCTGGAGCGGATTGGGAGCGAACAGTTTCCAGTTCTGCTCGAACTCCGGGTAGACCCAGTCGTCGATGGCCTCGCTGTTCTGCTTCGTGAGAGTGTTCGACGGCGCGACGTGCAGGAAGACCATCCCGACATGCACGCAGGCGACCACCCCGACGAAGGCCAGCGCGAGGGCCGCCACCGCCTGGTAGGGCCGGGAGAGGGCCGCTATGCCGCCACCGGGTATCCCGGCCGCGCGCGGGGCCTGTGGGGCGTCTGTGGCGCCCGGTGCGGAACCGTCGTCCCGCCCGGCGGTCACGCCCCTGTCGTCGTACGAATCCATCCCGCCCCGATCACCGTCGGTCCCCCACAGTTATCCACAGGGTTGACACCCTACGGGCCGCCGACTCACCATTGAAGTCATCGGACCGAACGATCGGTCGGTCGGGACGTCGGCGGAGACGAAGCCGGCAGGGACGGCAGGGGGCTCGGATGGCTACAGCAGCTGCGCACCGTACGACGGCTGAGGCGCAGGCCACGGAGGCGGAGCGGACGGCCGCGCACGCAGCGGCGTTCGACGCCGCGGTGGCGGCGGACGAGCGCGTCGAGCCCCGGGACTGGATGCCGGACGACTACCGGGCCTCGCTGGTCCGCCAGATTGCCCAGCACGCCCACTCCGAGATCATCGGCATGCAGCCCGAGGCCAACTGGATCACCCGCGCGCCCTCCCTGCGCCGCAAGGCGATCCTGATGGCCAAGGTGCAGGACGAGGCGGGACACGGCCTGTACCTCTACAGCGCCGCCGAGACCCTCGGCACCAGCCGCGAAGAGCTCCTCGACAAGCTCCACTCCGGCCGCCAGAAGTACTCGTCGATCTTCAACTACCCCACGCTGACCTGGGCCGACGTCGGCGCCATCGGCTGGCTGGTGGACGGCGCGGCGATCACCAACCAGGTGCCGCTGTGCCGCTGCTCCTACGGCCCGTACGCCCGCGCGATGGTCCGGATCTGCAAGGAGGAGTCGTTCCACCAGCGGCAGGGATACGAGCTGCTGCTCCACCTCAGCAAGGGGACCCCCGAGCAGCACGCCATGGCGCAGGACGCCGTGGACCGCTGGTGGTGGCCCTCGCTGATGATGTTCGGCCCCCCGGACGACGAGTCGGCCCACTCCGCCCAGTCCATGGCCTGGAAGATCAAGCGCCACTCCAACGACGAACTGCGTCAGCGCTTCGTCGACATCGCCGTCCCGCAGGCGGAGGCGCTGGGGCTCACCCTCCCCGACCCGGAGCTGCGGTGGAACGAGGAGCGCGGGCACCACGACTTCGGCCCGATCGACTGGGACGAGTTCTGGGACGTACTGAAGGGCAACGGTCCCTGCAACGAGCAGCGGATCTCGCAGCGGCGCACGGCGCACGAAGAAGGCGCCTGGGTCCGGGAGGCGGCGAGCGCGTACGCCGCCAAGCACGGGAAGGCAGGAGCATGACCCACACCGACTGGCCGCTCTGGGAGGTGTTCGTGCGCTCGCGCCGCGGACTGTCCCACACCCACGCCGGCAGCCTGCACGCGCCGGACGCGGAGATGGCCCTGCGCAACGCCCGCGACCTCTACACCCGCAGGTCCGAGGGCGTCTCTCTGTGGGTCGTGCCCTCGGCGGCGATCACGGCGTCCTCGCCGGACGAGAAGGACCCGTTCTTCGAGCCGGCCGCCGACAAGCCCTACCGGCACCCCACGTTCTACGAGATCCCCGAGGGAGTGCGGCACCTGTGAACCGCGTACCTGTGACCGCGGCGCCCGCCGCCCTCGCCCTCGGCGACGACGCGCTGGTGCTGTCGCACCGGCTGGGGGAGTGGGCGGGACACGCCCCCGTCCTCGAGGAGGAGGTGGCACTCGCCAACATCGCCCTGGACCTGCTGGGACAGGCCCGCGTGCTGCTGTCGCTTGTCGGCGACGAGGACGAGCTGGCGTTCCTCCGCGAGGAGCGGGCCTTCCGCAACCTCCAGCTGGTCGAGCAGCCGAACGGCGACTTCGCGCAGACCATCGCGCGCCAGCTCTACTTCTCCACCTACCAGTCGCTGCTGTACGGGCAGCTCGCGGCCGGGGACGGCGAGTTCGCCCCGCTGGCGGCGAAGGCCGTCAAGGAGGTCGCCTACCACCGGGACCACGCCGAGCACTGGACCCTTCGCCTCGGCGACGGCACACCGGAGAGCCACGAGCGGATGCAGCAGGGCTGCGACACGCTGTGGCGCTTCACCGGCGAGATGTTCCAGCCCGTCGAGGGCGTCGACGTCGACTGGCGAAAGCTGGAGGACGACTGGCGCGAGTCGGTCGGCGCGATCCTGGAGCGGGCGACGCTCACCGTGCCCGAAGGGCCGCGCAGCGGCGCGTGGGCCGCGGGAGCCGGCCGCCAGGGCCTGCACACCGAACCGTTCGGCCGGATGATCGCCGAGATGCAGCACCTGCACCGCAGCCACCCGGGGGCGACATGGTGACCGAGACGCACCTGGAGGCCGAGCTGCGCAGGGTCGCGGGCGCGGTCCCCGACCCGGAGCTGCCGGTGCTCACCCTGGAGGAACTGGGCGTCCTGCGCGGCGTCCACGTCTTCGGGCCCGGCCGGGTCGAGGTCGAGCTCACGCCGACGTACACCGGCTGCCCGGCGATCGAGGCGATGTCCTCGGACATCGAGCGCGTGCTGCACGACGCCGGCATACCGGAGGTCACCGTGCGCACCGTCCTGTCCCCCGCCTGGTCGACGGACGACATCAGCGCCGAGGGCCGCCGCAAGCTGGCGGAGTTCGGCATAGCCCCGCCGCGCCCGCAGCCCGCCGACGGCGGACCCGTGCCCCTCACCCTGTCGGTGCGCTGCCCGCACTGCGGCTCCACCGACACCGAGCTGCTCAGCCGGTTCTCCTCCACCGCCTGCAAGGCGCTGCGCCGCTGCGTCTCCTGCCGCGAACCGTTCGACCACTTCAAGGAGTTGTAGATGCTGTCCTCAGACGCCGGACGGGCCGGGTTCCATCCGCTCCGGGTCCACGAGGTCGAGCGGCTCACCGACGACTCCGTGGCCGTCACCCTCGCCGTGCCGCCCGAGCTCCGCGAGACCTTCCGGCACACCCCCGGCCAGCACATCGCGCTGCGCCGCGTCGTGGCCGGCGTGGAGATCCGCCGTACCTACTCGATCTGCGCCCCGGCCACCCGGGCACCGCTGGACCCGGTGCTGCGGGTGGGCATCAGGCTGGTCGACGGCGGTGACTTCTCCACGTACGCCCTCAAGGAGCTGGCCGCCGGAGACACGGTCGAGGCGATGGCGCCGACCGGCCGCTTCGTACTGGAGCCGCGACCGGGCCGCTTCGCGGCCGTCGTCGGCGGCAGCGGCATCACGCCGGTGCTGTCGATGGCCGCCACCCTGCTGGCGCGGGAACCCGACGCCACGTTCTGCCTCCTGCGCAGCGACCGCACGGCGGCCTCGACGATGTTCCTGGAGGAGGTGGCCGACCTCAAGGACCGCTACCCGGACCGGTTCCAGCTCGTCACCGTGCTCTCGCGCGAAGAGCAGCAGGCGGGGCTGCCGTCCGGCCGGCTCGACGAGAACCGGCTGACCCGGCTGCTGCCCGCGCTCCTTCCGGTGGCGGACGTCGACGGCTGGTTCCTGTGCGGGCCGTTCGGTCTCGTCCAGGGCGCAGAGCGGGCGCTGCGCGCCCTCGGGGGGGCGAGGAAGCGCATCCACGAGGAGATCTTCCACGTCGACGACGGCACGGGCACGGCCACCAGCACGCCGGTCACGACCCTCACGAGCAGCACCCTCACCGCCACGCTCGACGGCCGGTCCGGCAACTGGCCGGTGCTCGACGGCGAATCGCTGCTGGACACGGTGCTCCGCAGCCGCGCGGACGCCCCGTACGCCTGCAAGGGCGGGGTCTGCGGCACGTGCCGGGCCTTCCTGGTCTCCGGCGAGGTGCGGATGGACCGCAACTACGCGCTGGAGCCGGAGGAGACCGAGGCGGGTTACGTACTGGCCTGCCAGTCGCACGCGGCGACGGCGGAAGTGGAGCTGGACTTCGACCGCTGACGCGCCACCGCGCCGCCCCGCCGTCCGTACGCCGCGTTCACCGTCGCCCCCCCCTCCCCGCCTGTGTTCATTTTCAGGAACGTGTTCTATCTTGACGCTCCGTCAGACGGCGGACGTCGGACGTGTACGCGGTTTCCGGGGCGCGGGAGGGCAAGGACGTGGACTTCACCTTCACCGAGGAACAGCAGGCGGCCGTCGAGGCGGCGAAGGCGGTCTTCGCGGGCGTAGCGCCCGACCGGGTGCCGAGCCCCGCGCTCACCCCGGGCGCGGTGGCCCAGGACTTCGACCGGTCCCTGTGGGCCGGGCTCGCCCGCTCGGATCTGCTGAGCCTGGTCCTGGCCGCCGAACACGGCGGCGCGGGCCTGGACCCCGTCGCGCTCTGCCTCGTCCTGCGTGAGTCCGCGAAGGTGCTCGCGCGCGTGCCGCTGCTGGAGACCAGCGCGGTCGCGATGACCGTCCAGGCCTACGGGAGCGCCGAGTCGGCCGCGCGGATCCTCCCCCGCGTCGGTCGCGGGGAGCTGGTGCTGACCGCCGCCGCCAACGGCCGCACCGGCCACGATCCGGCCGAGCTGGCCGTCACCGCGCACCGGGACGGCGACTCGTGGCTGCTCGACGGGGTGCAGACGGGGGTGCCGTGGGCCCACGGCGCGGACCGTATCGCCGTACCCGCGACGCACCCGGACGCCCACACGGACACGGGCCGCGCCGTGGTCGCCCTGGTCCCGCGCGACCACGCGGGCGTCACCCTCGCCGATCAGGTCTCCACCAGCGGCGAACGCCTCGCCGAAGTCCGCCTCGACACCGTGCGGATCAGCGACGACGAGGTGATCGACGCCGACGGCGCCTGGGAGTGGCTGCGCGATCTCCTCACCACCGGCACCTGCGCACTGGCGCTGGGACTCGGCGAGCGCGTACTGGCCATGACGAGCGAATACGCCGGAAAGCGGGAGCAGTTCGGCCACCCCATAGCCACTTTCCAGGCCGTCGCCGTCCAGGCCGCCGACCGCTACATCGATCTGCGCGCGATGGAGGTCACCCTCTGGCAGGCCGCCTGGCGGCTGGCCACACGCTCACCGGGAGCGCTGCCCGTGACGGGCGACGTGGCCGTGGCGAAGATCTGGGCGTCCGAGGGCGTACGCCGCGTCGTACAGACCGCCCAGCACCTGCACGGCGGCTTCGGCGCGGACACCGACTACCCGCTGCACCGCTACCACGCGTGGGCCAAGCAGATCGAGCTCTCGCTCGGCCCCGCCGCCGCGCACGAGGAGGCCCTGGGCGATCTGCTGGCCGCCCACGCCCTCGGCTGAACCGAGGGACGCGGGAACATTCCGGGCAGGCTCAGAGAACGAGGGCGGGGCTGCCGTTGTCGGTGACCATGGGGCGTCCGGCGCCGTCCCAGGCGAGCATCCCGCCGTCGACGTTGACCGCGTCCACGCCCTGGCGCACCAGGTACTGCGTGACCTGAGCGGAACGGCCGCCGACACGGCACATCACATGGACCCGCCGCCCGTCCTCGGCCGCTTCCGTGAGCTCACCGAAGCGGCTCACGAAGTCGCTCATCGGGATGTGCAGCGCGCCCTCGACGTGACCGGCCGCCCACTCGTCGTCCTCCCGTACGTCCAGCACGAAGCCGTCGGCGGGCACGGCGGCGGCGTCGACGGAGGGGAACGGGGCGAAGTTCATGGGTCATGCCTTCTCTCGTACATACACGGTGTGCGTACTCAGTGTGCTCGTCGCAGTGGGCGCGGGCGCCGGTCCCGGTACGGCTGCCGCGGGTGCGCTCGCCACGGCGGCCCGCCCGGAAGCCTCCCGCCCAGCCCTCTCCGGCAACCTACTGCACCAGTCTGGCCAGTTCCGCCTCACGCTCGGAGACCTGTGCGAGCAGCTGCTCGGCGATCTCCTCCAGCAGCCGGTCCGGGTCCTCGGGAGCCATGCGCAGCATCGACCCGATGGCGCTGTCCTCCAGCTCCTGGGCGATCAGCGACAGAAGCTCCTTGCGCTGCGAAAGCCATTCCAGCCGGGCGTACAGCTCGTCGCGCCCGGGCAGCAGCTCCTTGGGCGCCGGACCCGCCGCCCACTCCTCCGACAGCGCGCGCAGCTGGTCGACGTCACCACGCCCGTACGCCGCGTTCACCCGCGTGATGAACTCGTCCCTGCGCCCGCGCTCCGTCTCGTCCTGCGCGAGGTCGGGGTGCGCCCTGCGGGCCAGTTCGCGGTACAGCTTGCGGGCCTCCTCGCTGGGCCTGACCCGCTTCGGCGGCTGCACGGCCTGCTCGGTGAGCATGGCCGACGCCTCGGGGGAGAGACCGTCCGAGTCCATCCAGTCGTGGAACAGCTCGTCGACGCCCGGCATAGGCATGACGATCGCCCGCGCCTCCTCGGCCCGGCGGCGGTCCTCCGGATCGCCCGTGCGGGCTGCGGTGGCCTCCGCGATGCAGGCGTCCAGCTCGTCGAGGCGCGCGTACATCGGGCCGAGCTTCTGGTGATGGAGCCGGGAGAAGTTCTCCACCTCGACCCGGAAGGTCTCCACCGCGATCTCGAACTCGATCAGCGCCTGCTCCGCGACCCGCACAGCCCGCTCCAGCCGCGCCTCCGGCCGCTCCTGACCGGAATCCTGACCGGAGTCCTGACCGGTCTCCTGGCCGGAGTCCTGGCCAGTGCCCTGGCCGGAGTCCTGGCCAGTGCCCTGGCCGGGGTGCTGACCAGAAGCCTGGCCAACGTCCTGACCGGGGTCGTGGCCGGTGTCCGGGGCGATGTCTCGGCCCGGGTGCTGAGCAGAGTCCTGGCCGGGGGCCGCGCCGGGGTCCGGGCTCTGCGCCCCTGCCTGCTCCTGATCACCGCCGGCGGCCGGCCGGGCGGCGGCCGCGTGCCCGGGCTCCTGCCCGGCCGCGTGCGGGTCCTGCGCGTCGTCGTTCCGGGTCGTCGGCTCCCCGGGAGCTTCCTGAGTCACCCGACCAGCGTACGGGCGAGCCACCCACCCGCGCCCACAACCCCACCAGCACCCCACACACCGGGCGGCCCGCCCGCCGCCCCGAGTCCCCCGCCGCCCCTGGTCCTCCTGGAGCGCGGGAGCCCCAGGAGCCCGCGCCGCGCCTACACGCCGTGCTCGGCGGCTATTCGTCCGTCCTTGATCGCCGACATCAGGTCGCTGTGATCCGCTTCCGTGCGGTCCGCGTACGCCACCGCGAAGCGCGCCACGGCCGCGTCGAACTCGTCGTTCTTGCCGCAGTATCCGGCGACCAGTCGCGGATCCACGCTGTGCGCGTGCGCCCGCGCCAGCAGCGCCCCGGTCATCCGCCCGTAGTCGTCCAGCTGCGAGGGCTCCAGCGCCGCCGGGTCCACGCTCCCCTTGCGGTTGCGGAACTGGCGCACCTGGTACGGCCGCCCGTCGACCTCGGCCCAGCCGAGCAGGTTGTCGCTGACCACCTGCATCCGCTTCTGCCCGAGCACCACCCGGCGCCCCTCGTGCCCGGCCCTGGGCACCGGGAAGCCGGCAAGAGACAGGTACGGCGTCAGCGCCGAGGCCCGTGCCTCCTTCACCTGGAGCACCAGCGGCTCTCCACGGTGGTCGATCAGCAGCACCACGTACGACCGCGTACCGACGCTGCCGGTGCCGACGACCCGGAACGCCACGTCGTGGATCGCGTACCGCGCGAGCAGCGGCAGCCGGTCCTCGGGCAGCGTCTTGAGGTACCCGCCCAGCGCCGAGGCGACCGCGGCCGCCTCCCCGTCCGGCACCCGCCGCAGCACCGGAGGCGCGTCCACGAAGCGCCGCGTCCCGCCCGGCCCCTCGGCCGTTGCCTTCGCGGCGAAGCGCGCGCTGGTGTTGTTGCGGGCCTTTTCCGCCACCCGTTCCAGCGTGCCGATCAGGTCCCGCGCGTCCGTGTGCGAGACGAGTTCCTCGTCGGCGATCGCGTTCCACGCGTCGAGCACCGGCATCCTGGCCAGCAGCCGCATCGTCCGCCGGTACGCCCCGACCGTGTCGAAGGCCGCCTGACGGCATATGTCCTCGTCGGCTCCCGTCTGACGTCCGGCGAGCACCAGGGACGTGGCCAGCCGCTTCACGTCCCACTCCCACGGCCCGACGACGGTCTCGTCGAAGTCGTTCAGGTCGATGACGAGGCGGCCTCGCGCGTCGCCGTACAGGCCGAAGTTCGCCGCGTGCGCGTCGCCGCAGATCTGGGCGCCGACGCCGGTGACCGGCGTACCCACCAGGTCGTGCGCCATGAGCCCGGCCGAGCCGCGCAGGAAGGCGAACGGCGAGGCGGCCATGCGGCCGACCCGCAGCGGGGTCAGCCCGGGCACCCGGCCGCGACTCGACTCCTCGACCGCGCGCACCGCGTCGGGCCGGTCCACGGCCAGCACCAGCGAGTCGTGCGAGGCCCTGGGCACCCTCGAACGCAGCGCCTTGCCCCGGTCCTTCGGCGACTCCTCCGACCGGCCCGGCGTGCACTGCGCGAATCCCGGCACCTCCGGAATCCGCCCGGACCGCACCGTCTCGTTCTCGGTCATGGTGTGCCGCCTCCCCGCCTCGCACAGCACCGCTGCCGGCGATCAGCCGACAACATCAACTGTTGACGACCGTACCGTCGTCCCACGACGGCCGTCTCCCCCTGTGGACAACCTCGGACAACCTCCTGTGGACAACGGACGGCCGAGGAGAAGACGGCCGAGCACCGCACCGGTCCCACGAACAAGCCGACGAGGGGACACCCGCAGCGCCCCGCACACCGCAACACGCCCACCCCGCACGCCTAACCCGCACCCCCGCCATCACCGCCATCACCCCCATCACGGCCATCACCGCACCAGCGTCACCACCGTCGCCGCCCCCACCGCCCCCTCAGACTCCACCGTGCGTACGTCGGTCTCCCGCCCCGCGGTCAGCCGCTCCAGCCCCGCCGCGTCCGGCTGGAGCCGCCCGCGCTCGAAGACGACCAGGCTCACCACCGTCCCGCCGGGCACCCGTGCCTCGCGGTACTGGGCGTACGTCATCGCGTCGCACCCGGAGTACCAGCCGAACTCGGGCTCGTACCCCGTGACCACCAGGCACGGCCGCCCCTGCGCCGCCGCCCCTATCTCCCGTGCGACCGGCACCGTCGACCAGGCGAGCCGCGTGGGGCCCGGCATGGCGCCGTGCGCCACGACCTGCGCGGTACCGAGCACCGTCAGCCCGGCCAGCGCGGCCACGGCGGTCAGCGCCGGCGCGCTCCACATCCGGCCCGCCAGCTCCGCCACCGCCTGCACCCCGAGGATCGTGAGCAGGACGACCGCGAGGTAGACGAACCGCGGCTCCCCGTCCGTCGCCAGGCCGAGGACCACCAGAACGAGCACCGCCGCCGTTCCCAGGAACACCCGCCGCCGGTCCTCGGGACGCGCGTCCGGCCCTCCCCGCGCCCTGCGGACGCGCAGCAGCGCCGCGCCGGCCGCCCACAGCCCGGCGGCCATCACCACCGCTCCGAGATCTCCGGCCAGCCGGTAGGGAAAGACCGCCAGGTAGTAGACGAGCCCGTCGCCCACGTACTCGCGGTTGGCCTGCGAGGTCGCCGACAGCACCATGCCGAGCGGCGACCCCGTCTCCCTTACGGCGTGCACCAGATGCGGTACGAGCCCCGTCACCAGCAGCGCTGCCGCCCCCGCCAACCGCCGTCCCTGCGCCGCCCAGGCGCGCGGCCCGTACGCCAGGACCGCCGCGAGAGCGACAGCGAGCAGGTTCCCGACCACTCCGTACCGCAGGTAGAAGGCGGCCAGCACCACGACCGGCACACCCCACAGCGCCCGCGACCCCTCCTTCTCCTGCGCCCGCACCAGCAGGAGGACCACGAGCAGCAGCAGCCCGGTCGCCCCGATGTCGTTGAGGTACTCGGGTACGCGCCGCAGGAACCCCAGCCCGCTCAGCAGCACCAGTACGACGACCACCGCACGCCGCCGCGAGGTCCAGGCGGCCGCGGCGCGGTACGTCACCGTCAGCGTCCCCAGCACCAGCAGCAGCGCCACCACGCGCAGCGCTCCCACCCCGGCCCCGGGAGCGGAGCCGCCTCCGTGGCCGGTCCACTCGCCGGACAGCCACAGGGCGAGCGCCCCCAGCGCGGGCAGCCCGACGGGCCGGTAGACGCCCCAGCCCGCGTCGGGCGACCCGTCCGCCCAGGAGCGCGCCTTGTTCGCGTACACCGCCTCCTCGTGACCGAGGTACGGCTCGTGTCCCTGCAACGCCGCCCACACCCCGGCGGCCATCGCCAGCACCCCGAGGAGGTACGCCCAGGAGGGCACCCGCCGCAGCAGATCCACACACCTCAGCAGGCGGCCGGGCACCCGCCCGACCCACCCGACCCGCTCACCCGGGCCACCCGAGCCACCGGCGCCCCGCCCATCACCCGAGCCACCGGCATCACCCGGGCGACCCCAGCCCGAGCCGCCCCGGCACCTCAGAGCGATCACCCAGGCCGGCCCCGCCACCAGCAGGTACGGCCACGGCTGCCACCCCGGCAGCCATCCCCCGTACCCCGCCACCAGCAGCAGTTGCTGCGCGCAGGCCAGCGCCGTGAAGACCACGGCCACGGCCCACGCGGCCCTTATTCGGGCCATCACGAACTCCCCCGCCCCCGGAACAGTCCGCGGGCCGGGCGGCGAAACGCCGCGCGTCGGCCCGCGCAAACAGAAAACAGGCCGCCGCGTCCCCTCGCGACGTACCCGGTACCGCAGGCTACAGGCGGCCCCCACGCCCCCGGCGGCGCAGCAGAGCCGACCGAGGCGCCCCGCACGCCCCCGGCGGCAGCTCAGCCGACCCCGACGACCCCGCACCCACCCGGCGGCGCGGCAAGCCGACCCCGGCGCCGAAGAGACACTCCCGGGCACAACGAGAAGCGGGCCCCCGCAGGCGACTTTCGTCACCCGCGGAGACCCGCTCCGTCGGTTTCTCTAAGTGCGCGAGGGGGGATTTGAACCCCCACGTCCCTAAGGACACTGGCACCTGAAGCCAGCGCGTCTGCCGTTCCGCCACTCGCGCATGAGTGGTGCCGTTCGAATCTCTCACTGGTTTGTGCGAGCGCCTGACGACATGCAGAAGATTAGCACGGTGGTCAGGGTGGATTCACACCCGTTGTTCGGGGGGACCCGAGGAGGGGAACGAGAGGGGAAACGGGGACCGGGCGCGCGGACCGGCCACGGGGAGGGAACGACGAGGGGAACGCCGAAAGGAACGCCGCCGCCCCTCACCCACTCCTCCAGAGTGTCCCCGGGGTGCGGGACACTGTCAGGAGGCCACCTCTACGATCCCTGTGAGAGGTGACACTCATCCACTGTGCAGACAAGGGGAACCAGCCGATTTCCCGACGCGTGGATACGATCAGTAAGCAGTACCAGGACGACAACGACGGAGGAGGTGCCCCATGGGAGTCCTGAAGCGTTTCGAGCAGCGTCTCGAAGGTCTGGTCAACGGCACCTTCGCCAAGGTCTTCAAGTCCGAGGTCCAGCCCGTCGAGATCGCCGGCGCCCTCCAGCGCGAGTGCGACAACAACGCCACGATCTGGAACCGCGAGCGGACCGTCGTCCCCAACGACTTCATCGTCGAGCTGTCCACCCCGGACTACGAGCGCCTCAGCCCGTACTCGGGTCAGCTCGGCGACGAGCTCTCCGGCCTGGTCCGCGACTACGCGAAGCAGCAGCGCTACACCTTCATGGGCCCCATCAAGGTCCACCTGGAGAAGGCGGACGACCTCGACACCGGTCTCTACCGCGTACGCAGCCGCACCCTCGCGTCCAGCACCTCGCAGGCGGGCCCGTCGCAGAGCCCGGCCGCCGGCCGTCAGGCCCCCGCGCCCGCCGCCCCGCGCGGCGGCGGCTACGGCTACCCGCCGTCGGCCGCCCCCGGAGCGCCCCCCATGCCCGCGGCCCCGCCGCCGTCGCCGTCCCACGGCGCGCGGCCCGGCGGACCGGCCGCCGTGTCCGGCAGACCGGGCGGAGCGGGCCCGGGCCCGATGCCCGGCGCGCAGACGCGGCGCTGGATCGAGATCAATGGCACACGCCATCAGATGTCCCGCCCGACGCTGGTGCTGGGCCGCAGCACCGAAGCAGACGTGCGGATCGACGACCCCGGCGTATCCCGCCGGCACTGTGAGATCCGGACCGGAACGCCCCCGACGATCCAGGATCTCGGGTCTACCAACGGCATCGTGGTAGACGGACAGCACACCACCCGCGCTACGCTCCGCGACGGCTCGCGGATCGTCGTGGGCAGCACGACCATCGTTTATCGGCAAGCCGAAGGGTGAAGCGGGGGCAATGTCAGAGCTGACCCTGACGGTCATGCGGCTAGGTTTCCTGGCTGTTCTGTGGCTGTTTGTGATTGTGGCCGTCCAGGTCATCCGCAGCGATCTGTTCGGTACGCGGGTCACGCAGCGCGGCTCACGCCGCACCGCGTCCGCCGACGCCAGGCCGCCGCAGAGCGGACGCCAGCAACAGGCTGCGGCGCCGCCGCAGCAGCGCCAGCGCCGCGGCGCCCCCACGAAACTGGTGGTGTCCGAAGGCACGCTCACCGGCACGACGGTGGCCCTCCAGGGGCAGACCGTCACGCTGGGGCGGGCGCACGATTCGACGATCGTGCTGGACGACGACTACGCGTCCAGCCGTCATGCCAGGATCTACCCGGACCGTGACGGCCAGTGGATCGTCGAGGATCTCGGGTCCACCAACGGCACGTATCTCGACCGGACCCGACTCACCACCCCGACCCCCATTCCGCTGGGCGCGCCGATCCGCATCGGCAAGACCGTCATCGAGCTGCGGAAGTAGTGCCACGTCATGATTGAGCGCGAGCGGAGCGAGCGAGCCGCGGCGGTCCCGACAGCGGATCCCCGCAGGCTCCCGACCGGAGGGTGGGCACCGTGCGGATGTACCCGGAGCCGACGGGCGAGGTGCGCATGAGTCTCTCACTGCGCTTCGCCGCCGGATCGCACAAAGGCATGATCCGGGAAGGCAACGAGGACTCCGGTTACGCCGGCCCCCGCCTTCTCGCGATCGCCGACGGCATGGGGGGACAGGCCGCCGGCGAGGTGGCCAGTTCCGAGGTCATCTCGACCCTGGTCACCCTCGACGACGACGTACCCGGCTCGGACATCCTCACCTCGCTCGGCAGCGCCGTGCAGCGTGCCAATGACCAGCTGCGCATGATGGTCGAGGAGGACCCCCAGCTGGAGGGCATGGGCACCACGCTCACCGCCCTGCTGTGGACCGGTCAGCGCCTCGGGCTCGTGCACGTCGGCGACTCGCGGGCGTACCTGCTGCGCGACGGCGTGCTGACCCAGATCACGCAGGACCACACCTGGGTGCAGCGCCTCGTCGACGAGGGCCGCATCACCGAGGAGGAAGCCACCACCCACCCGCAGCGCTCCCTGCTGATGCGCGCGCTGGGCAGCGGCGACCACGTCGAGCCCGACCTGTCCATCCGCGAGGTCCGGGCCGGCGACCGCTACCTGATCTGCTCCGACGGCCTGTCCGGCGTCGTCTCCCACCAGACGATGGAGGAGACGCTCGCCAGCTACCACGGCCCGCAGGAGACCGTGCAGGAGCTCATCCAGCTCGCGCTGCGCGGCGGCGGCCCCGACAACATCACCTGCATCGTCGCGGACGTCCTGGACGTCGACGGCAACGACACCCTGGCCGGGCAGCTCAACGACACCCCGGTCGTCGTCGGCGCGGTCGCCGAGAACCAGCTCCAGGCGAACGACGGCGGGGCCATGCAGACCCCCGCGGGCCGCGCGGCGGGCCTCGGCCGGCCCGTTCCCCCGCAGCAGGCCGCGCCCGGCGGCGCCTTCGGCCCGCCCGGCAGCGGTGACAACGCCGGCTACGGAGCGGCCCCCGACGGGGCCTTCGGCGCGTACCGCGACGAGGACTTCAGCAAGCCGCGCTCCGGCCGCAAGTGGCTGAAGAGATCGTTCTACATCGTGCTCGCGCTCGCCGTGATCGGCGGCGGTGCGTACGGCGGCTACCGCTGGACCCAGACCCAGTACTACGTCGGCGCCAACAAGAACCACGTCGCGCTCTACCGGGGCATCAGCCAGGACCTGGCCTGGGTCTCCCTCTCGAAGATCGAGAAGGACCACCCCGAGATCGAACTCAAGTACCTCCCGCCCTACCAGCAGAAGCAGGTCGAGGCGACCATCACCGAGGGCAGCCTCGCCGACGCGCGCGAGAAGGTCGGCGAGCTCGGCACCCAGGCGTCCGCGTGCAAGAAGGACGAGGAGCGCCGCAAGATCGAGCGCGAGGCGCGCGAGAGGGCGGAGCGCGAGAAGGCGGAACGAGAGAACGACGCGCGTACGGGCGAGGGCGAGGCAGGCGGAACAACCGGTTCCGGCGCCACGACCCAGACCGCCAAGACCCAGAAGATTCCGACGGCTACAGCTACGCCCACTCCTGGCCCCAGCCTCTCCGAGGAAGAGCAGAAGCTGGTCTCGCAGTGCGGTAAGCCGTAAAGCCGTAGGGGGCCTTACCACCATGAGCGTTGTCACCAACACGACCACCATCGGCGCGATCGAAGCGCCGAGCCGACGGAACACCGAGCTGGCGATGCTCGCGTTCGCCGTCATCATCCCGGTCTTCGCGTACGCCAATGTCGGCCTCGCCAAGGACGGCAGCCTGCCCGCGGGCATGCTCGGCTACGGGATCGGCCTCGGCCTGCTCGCGGGCGTCGCGCACCTGATGGTGCGCAAGTTCGCGCCGTACGCCGACCCGCTGATGCTGCCGCTGGCGACCCTGCTCAACGGCCTGGGCCTGGTGCTGATCTGGCGCCTCGACCTGGAGCCGTCCATCACCACGGCCGCCGTGGGCGGCGCCATGGCGCCCAAGCAGATGATGTGGTCCGCGGTCGGCGTCGCACTGTTCCTGTGCGTGCTGCTGTTCCTCAAGGACCACCGCGTACTCCAGCGCTACACGTACATCTCCATGGTCGTGGCCCTCGTGCTGCTGATCCTGCCGATGTTCTTCCCCGGCGTGAACGGCGCGAAGATCTGGATCACCATCCCCGGCCTGGGATCGCTCCAGCCCGGCGAGTTCGCGAAGATCATCATCGCGATCTTCTTCGCCGGCTACCTGATGGTGAAGCGCGACGCGCTCGCCCTGGCCAGCCGCCGCTTCATGGGCATGTACCTGCCCCGCGGCCGCGACCTCGGCCCGATCCTCGCCATCTGGGCCCTCAGCCTCATGATCCTGATCTTCGAGACCGACCTGGGCACCTCGCTGCTCTTCTTCGGCCTCTTCGTGATCATGCTGTACGTCGCCACCGAGCGCACCAGCTGGGTCGTCTTCGGCCTCACCCTCAGCGCCGCCGGCGCCGTCGGCGTCGCCTCCTTCGCCAGCCACGTACAGACCCGCGTGGACAACTGGCTCAACCCCCTCGCCCTCCAGAACGGCGGCGTCACCGAGACCGCCCAGGCCGTGTACGCCTTCGGCTCCGGCGGCCTCTTCGGCTCCGGCCTCGGACAGGGCTACTCCCGCCTCATCGGCGGCATCGCCCCCAAGAGCGACTACATCCTCGCCACCGTCGGCGAGGAGATGGGCCTCACCGGCCTGATGGCGATCATCCTGCTGTACGGGCTGCTCATCGAGCGCGGCGTACGCACCGCCCTCGCCGCCCGCGACCCCTTCGGCAAGCTCCTCGCGATCGGCCTCTCCGGCGCCTTCGCCCTCCAGGTCTTCGTCGTCGCCGGCGGTGTCACCGGCGTCATCCCGCTGACCGGTATGACGATGCCGTTCCTCGCACAGGGCGGCTCCTCCGTCATCGCCAACTGGGCACTCATCGCCATCCTGCTGCGCATCAGCGACACCGCCCGCAGGCCCGCGCCGGCCCCCGCCCCGTCCCCCGACGCCGAGATGACCCAGGTGGTCCGTCCGTGAACAAGCCCCTGCGCCGGGTCGCCGTCTTCTGCGGCCTGCTCGTCCTCGCCCTGCTCGTACGGGTCAACTGGATCCAGTACGTCAAGGCCGACGAACTCTCCAAGGACCCCCACAACCGCCGCGTCCTGATCGACCGCTACGCCCACAAGCGCGGCGACATCATCGTCGACGGCAAGGCCATCACCGGGTCCAAGGAGTCCAAGAGCGGCGACTTCAAGTTCCAGCGAACGTACAAGGACGGCCCGATGTGGGCGCCGGTCACCGGCTTCACCTCGCAGCGGATGGGCTCCAACCAGATCGAGTCCATCGAGGACGACATCCTCACCGGCACCGACGACCGCCTGTTCTTCGACCGCACGCTGTCGCTGTTCACCGGTGACAAGAAGCAGGGCGGCCACGTCCTCACCACCCTGAACGGCGCCGCCCAGCGCGCCGCCTTCAAGGGCCTGGGCGCCCGCAAGGGTGCCGTCGCGGCGATCGACCCGCAGACCGGCGCGATCCTCGCCCTCGCCAGCACCCCCTCGTACGACCCCTCCAAGGTCGCCGGAAACACCGACGAGGACGTCAAGAACTGGCAGAGGTACGAGAAGGACCCGGACAAGCCGACGACGAACCGGGCCCTGCGCGAGACCTACCCGCCCGGCTCCACCTTCAAGGTCATCACCGCGGCCGCCGCCCTGGAGCACGGCCTGTACGACGACATCGACGCGAAGACCGACTCCCCGCTGCCGTGGCGGCTGCCGCTGTCCACCAAGAACCTGGTGAACGACGGCAACCACCCCTGCAAGAACGCCAGCCTCCGGGTCGCGCTCCAGTGGTCCTGCAACACGGTCTTCGGCAAGATCGGCGCCGACCTCGACAACGAGAAGATGCTGGAGACGGCCGAGAAGTTCGGCTTCAACGAGCAGCAGTTCGTACCCGTCCGCTCCAACGCGAGCGTCTTCTCCAAGGACATGGACAAGGCCCAGACGGCCCTCTCCTCCATCGGCCAGTTCAACACCGCCGCCACGCCGCTCCAGATGGCCATGGTGACCGCCGCCATCGCCAACGACGGCAAGCTGATGAAGCCGTACATGATCGACCGGCTCACCGACCCGAACCTCGACGTCCTGGAGAAGACGAGCCCCGAGGAGATGAGCACCCCGCTCTCCCCGGAGAACGCCCAGAAGCTCCAGGAAATGATGGAGACGGTCGTCTCGGACGGAACGGGCTCGAACGCCAAGATCCCCAACGTCACCGTCGGCGGCAAGACCGGCACCGCCCAGCACGGCGTCGACAACAGCGAGAAGCCCTACGCCTGGTTCATCTCGTACGCCAAGACCGACGAGGGCTCCCCGGTCGCCGTCGCCGTCGTCGTCGAGGACGACAACGCCAACCGCGAGGACATCTCCGGCGGCGGTCTCGCGGCCCCCATCGCGAAGGACGTGATGCAGGCGGTGCTCGACAGGCAGAAGTGACGCCGGTCACCTGACGGCCGCGTACGCCCACGTCGCAGTACCGGTCGGGTCTCGGCCGGCAGTCACGGGCGGACCCGTTACGGCCCGCCCGGTACCGTATGCGCGGACAGCACACCGCCGGACCACACACAGGTGCGGTCGGGACAGACGGAGAGGGCTGGATTAGCTATGGAAGAGCCGCGTCGCCTCGGCGGCCGGTACGAGCTGGGCTCGGTGCTCGGCCGTGGTGGCATGGCCGAGGTCTACATCGCGCACGACACCCGGCTCGGCCGCACCGTCGCCGTGAAGACGCTGCGGGTGGATCTCGCCCGCGACCCGTCCTTCCAGGCCCGGTTCCGCCGCGAGGCCCAGTCGGCGGCCTCGCTGAACCACCCGGCGATCGTCGCGGTCTACGACACCGGCGAGGACTACGTCGACAACGTCTCCATCCCGTACATCGTGATGGAGTACG
Source organism: Streptomyces sp. NPDC054887 (assembly GCF_053610585.1). Taxonomy (NCBI): domain Bacteria; kingdom Bacillati; phylum Actinomycetota; class Actinomycetes; order Kitasatosporales; family Streptomycetaceae; genus Streptomyces; species Streptomyces sp. NPDC054887. The sequence continues at coordinate 69,597 of NZ_JBSGYQ010000001.1, forward strand.
TCGACGGGTCGACCCTGCGTGAGCTCCTGCACTCCGGCCGCAAGCTGCTGCCCGAGCGCACCCTGGAGATGACCGTGGGCATCCTCCAGGCGCTCGAGTACTCGCACCGCGCCCAGATCGTGCACCGGGACATCAAGCCGGCGAACGTCATGCTGACGCGCACCGGCCAGGTGAAGGTCATGGACTTCGGCATCGCCCGCGCTATGGGCGACTCCGGCATGACCATGACGCAGACCGCCGCCGTCATCGGCACCGCCCAGTACCTCTCCCCGGAGCAGGCCAAGGGCGAGCAGGTCGACGCCCGCTCCGACCTCTACTCCACCGGCTGCCTGCTCTACGAGCTGCTGACCGTACGGCCGCCGTTCATCGGCGACTCCCCGGTCGCGGTCGCCTACCAGCACGTACGGGAAGAACCGCAGCCCCCGTCGAACTTCGACCCCGAGATCACGCCCGAGATGGACGCCATCGTCCTGAAGGCACTGGTCAAGGACCCCGACTACCGCTACCAGTCCGCCGACGAGATGCGCGCCGACATCGAGGCATGCCTCGACGGCCGTCCCGTCGCCGCCACCTCCGCCCTCGGATCGGTCGGCTACGGCGGCTACGGCGACGACCAGCCCACCACGGCCCTGCGCTCCGCCGACGGCGGCGGCGCCCCCACGTCGATGCTGCCGCCGGTCAACCCGGACGACGGCGGCTTCGGCTACGACGACCGCGTGGACCGCCGCAGGCAGCAGAAGAAGAGCAACACCTCGACGATCCTGCTGGTCATCGCCGGCGTACTCGTCCTCGTCGGCGCCATCCTGATCGGCAAGTCGCTCATGGACTCCCAGTCGGGCGAGGGCACGCGCACGGTGCCGCCCCTGGTCGGGGAGACGCTCGCCAAGGCGAAGAATCTCGGCACGAACGTCGACCTGACCGTCGAGGTCGGGGAACGCAAGGAGTGCGAGGACCAGCCCAAGGGCAAGATCTGCAGCCAGTCCCCGGACAGCGGCCAGGAGGTCGACGAGGGCTCGGTCGTCACGGTCGTCGTCTCCACGGGCGCCCCCAAGGTCGAGGTCCCCGACGTGACCGAGCAGTCGAAGCAACGGGCGACGGAGAACCTGGAGTCCAAGGGCTTCGAGGTCGACACCAAGCAGGTCGAGTCCGAGAAGACGGTCGGCACGGTCGTCGACCAGGACCCCGAGGGCGGCACGAAGGTGGAGAAGGGCGAGACGATCACCCTCTCCATCGCCAAGTCCTCCAAGGCCGACGTCCCGCCGGTCGTGGGCCAGACCTTCGAGGCGGCCAGCAAGCAGCTCAGCGACCTCGGCTTCCAGGTGGCCCGTGCCGAGGAGGAGTCGACCGAGGCCCCGGGCACCGTCATCAAGCAGGACCCGGTGGGCAACAGCCAGACCGACAAGGGCGGCACCGTCACCCTCACCGTCGCGAAGGCGCCCGCGCAGCCCGAGCAGGTAGCGGTACCGCCCGTGACCGGCCAGAAGCTCAAGGACGCCCGCAAGGCCATCGAGGACGCCGAACTCACCGTCGGCACGATCACGGGCCCGCAGGACGACGACGCCATCGTCGTGATCCCCCAGCCCGCGGTCGGCCAGCAGGTCCCCAAGGGCACGGCGGTCAACCTCACCACCGCCGGCGGCGGCGGTGACGGCGGAGGCGACAACGGCGGCGGAGACAACGGCGGCAACGACGGCGGCGGCCTCTTCGGCGGCGCGTTCGGCCGCAACGGCGACAGCGACTAGCCCCGCCCCGCTTCCGAAGGGCCGTGGACTTCACCCGAAGCCCACGGCCCTTCGCTCTGCCCCGGCACCGGACCGCACAGGGCTGCGAATACCGTGCGTGTCTTCCTATGCATGCACACGCTCCGCGGCCCCGACCTGGAGCGCTTCAGGTGCGTACGTACCTTCTCGACGTCTAAGCCGTCGCCCGCACACAGCCTGTGGACAACTTCGCCCCGACGGGCCCCGCCGCCCCCGAGCCCCTCGACGACCGCATCGACCGGCGGATCACCGACATCCTCGGCAAGTCCGTCGTCCCCCTGTTCAACGCCCTCATCGAGACGGCGGGGGAGCTGCGCAGGGAGCTCGTCTCCCTCCGCGACGACGTGCCGAGCGCGGGCGACGTGCTGGAGATCCTGCGCTGGCGGCACCACGCGAAAAGGCCCGAAGTCGCAAGTCGAAGGTGCGGCTTCGGGCCCGGCTCCCGCGCTAGCCGAGTTCGGCCGGCGGCGTGCGGTGTCGGTCGACCTTCTCCGTACGCTCCAGCTCGCCCCACACGATGTACCGGTGCTTCGACGTGTAGACCGGCGTGCAGGTCGTCAGCGTGATGTAGCGCCCCGGCTTCTTCTTCCCCGACTCCTTCGGGACCGGCTTCAGTACGTCCACGTTGTACTTCGAGGTCTCCGGGAGCTTCGCGTACACCTTGTAGACGTACCAGGTGTCCTTCGTCTCGAAGACGATCGCGTCGCCGTCCTTGAGCTTGTCGATGTTGTGGAACTTCGCGCCGTGCCCGTCCCGGTGCGCCGCCAGCGAGAAGTTGCCCTGCTTGTCGGACGGCAGCGCCGACTTGATCGGGTCCGTGTAGTACCCGGCGACACCTCGGTTCAGGTCCTTGGAGTTGGTGCCCTTGCGGACCAGCACCTCGCCGTTCTTCATCGCCGGTACGTGCAGGAAGCCGATGCCGTTCTTGGTGTCGAGGGCCCCCGGGCCGCCCGCCCACCGGTCGCGCACCTGGTTGCCCTGCTTGTCGGCGTCGCGGTCGGCGAGCACGTTCGTCCACCACAGCGAGTAGACGACGAACAGGCCGAGGATCAGGCCCGCCGTGATCAGCAGCTCGCCGAAGAGGCTCACCGCGCCCGCGACACGTCCACGCCTCCGGCGCGCGCCCGCGGGTGCGGACGCGGGCACGGGTGTGCCGGTCTGCTCGTCCTGATCGGTCGTCCTGGCTGCCACCGCACCCGTCCCCGTCCTGAGTCTCTTCCGTCCGGCCGGCCCGTTCTCAGCCGACGAGCGCGTCGGGCTGCCCCTTGCCGCGCGGCCGTTCGTCGACCATCTTGCCCCACACGATCATTCGGTACGTACTCGTGAATTCCGGTGTGCACGTCGTCAGCGTGATGTACCTGCCGGGCCGTGTGAAGCCCGAACCCGGCGGCACCGGGCCGATGACGCTCACGTTGGAGGGCGAGGTCTGCGGCAGGATGCTGGCCATCTCGTACGTGTAGTACGTGTCCTGCGTCTCCACGACGATCGGATCGCCCGGTTCGAGCTGATTGATGTACCGGAACGGCTCGCCGTGCGTGTTCCGGTGGCCCGCCACCGCGAAGTTCCCCAGCTTGTCCGACGGCATCGCCGTCCTGAGCTTGCCCTCCGCGTAGTGGCCCACCATGCCGTTGTCGAGGACCCGCGCCTTGTCGATGCCCTCGGCGATCGGCACGACGACGTCGAGCTTGGGAATGTGCAGGATGGCGAAGCCCTGGCCCGGCTCGAACGCCCCGGGCTTGCGGCCGTTGGCCCAGCCCTCCTGGATCTTGTCCGCCTCCTTGCCGGCGAACAGGTCCGCGCGGACGTTCGTCCACCACAGCTGGTACGTGACGAACAGCAGCATCAGCACGCCCAGCGAGATGAACATCTCCCCGAAGAACCTGCTGGCGACGACCGCCGGGCTGTCCTTCGCGGCGCGGGCGGCGCGTCTGGCCTCGACACGGGAGAGCGGCGCCTTCGGTGCGGCCTCCGGCGAGGTCTTCTTCTCGGAGCTCCTGCCGCGGCTCCCCCTGCCTTTGGCCGCCCTGCGACGCTCGGCGCGGCCACCGGTCACCGGCGCCGGGCCGGACGGCGCGGCCGGCTCGGAATCGGCGCCCGCTATTCGCCGGGTGTCGTCCGTCCGCAGGGCGACGGTCTCGTCGTCGTACGGAGGCGTGGAAGCGGGCGCCGGTACGGGCGCCGGTACGGGTGCCGGTACGGGCTCGGGAGTCGGAACGGGCGCGGCCCCGTGGGCGGCCTCGTGGGCGGCTCCGGAGACGGGGACGAAAGGCGGCACCGGCTCGGCGGCCGGGGCGGGCCGCTGAGCGGCGTACCGGCCCTGGGGGTGGGCCGGGGTCCCGTACGGCTCCTGAGGGTGCTGGAGGGGCCGCTGGGGCGGCTGTACGGCCCCCTGGGTGGTCTGCCCCGGCGTGGACCGCCCCTGTGCGGGCTGTCCGACCGTGGGCCGCGCGGGCGCGGGCTGCCCCGGCGTGCCCTGCGGCACCGTCGCCGACCGGAACCACGGCGAGGTCCCGTCCGGATCCGGGCCGTGGCCGGGGGCCTGCGTCGCCGCCGGGCGCTGCTGCCCCGGCAGCGGATCGTTCAGTGGATCCGCGAGCTGCTCCACCGCCGCCTCGAACGCGCCCGCCGCCCCGTACGCACCCTGCTGGTGCGAGGCCTCCCGGCCGGCGTCGTGCTGTTCGGGGCGGAGCGCCGTCACGCGGCGGCCTTGCCCACCACCGGCGCGAGCCCGGCCGCCCGCTCCACCGCTCCCGGATACCCGCACCGCGCAAGCCAGTTGGCCAGCATCAAATGCCCGTGTTCGGTCAGTACCGACTCGGGGTGGAACTGCACGCCCTCGACCGGCAGATCCCGGTGGCGCAGCCCCATGACGATCCCGTCGGCCGTCCGCGCGGTGACCTCCAGCTCGGCGGGCAGCGCCTGCGGCTCGGCCGCCAGCGAGTGGTAGCGCGTCGCCGTGAACGGCGAGGGCAGCCCGGCGAAGACCCCGGTGCCTGTGTGCGTCACGGGGGACGTCTTGCCGTGCAGCAGCTCCGGGGCCCGGCCGACCACGCCGCCGTACGCCACCGCCATCGACTGCATGCCCAGGCAGACGCCGAAGACCGGCACGCCCGTCGTGGCGCAGTGCCGCACCATGTCGACGCAGACGCCCGCCTGTTCGGGCGTGCCCGGGCCCGGCGACAGCAGTACGCCGTCGAAGCCGTCCTGGGCGTGGCTCAGCTCCACCTCGTCGTTGCGCAGCACCTCGCACTCGGCCCCGAGCTGGTAGAGGTACTGCACGAGGTTGAAGACGAAGCTGTCGTAGTTGTCGACCACCAGGATCCGCGCGCTCACCGGCCCGAACCTCCGTCCCCGTCGACCGTCACATCGTTGAACGGAAGCAGCGGCTCCGCCCACGGGAAGACGTACTGGAACAGTGCGTAGACGACCGCCAGGACCAGTACGAGCGAGATCAGCGCCCGTACCCCTACGTTGCCCGGCAGATGCCGCCAGATCCAGCCGTACATGCTGTCCCTTCCGTTCGGTCGAAACCCAGAATAAAGGGCGACGGCGGGGGCTCGTGGGTCAGCCGCTCAATGCGCGCGGCCTGCCCTCCTCCACGGGCTGCGTGGCGTCCAGATGGGCCCACACGACCAGCCGGTGGCTGCTGCCCCACTCCGGCTCGCACGTGGTCAGCGTCAGATAGCGTCCCGGGCCCTCGAAACCGGCCTTGACGGGAACGTCGTCGATCACACCGACATCGCCGGGGACGGTCCGGTACGGCCTGTTCCCCACGCGGTACGTGAACCACGTCGTCCCGTCGGTCAGCACCACCGCGTCCCCGGGCCGCAGCTCGGGGAAGTCCTTGAAGGGATCGCCGTACGTACGGCGGTGTCCGGCGACGGAGAAGTTGCCCGTCTCCCCGAGCCGCGCGGTCCCCGGGTAGTGGCCGAGCCCCTTCTTGAGGGTGGCGGCCCCCGTGCCCTCCAGGACAGGCCAGTCCCAGTCCTCGCCGAGGCGCGGCACGTACATCACCGCGAAGGGCCGGCCCGGCTCGTACGCCCGGGGGGCGGGTGGGGCCGAGGGGGCGGCGCTCCGGCCGGGGTCCCGTGCCCACGACTCCCGGAGGCTGTCGATCTGCCCGTCGCTCGCGCCGGCGGCCTCGACGCCGGTCCAGAACATCACGTACGCCACGAACAGCACGACGAGGGTGCCGGCCGTGACGCACACTTCGCTGAACGTCCTGACGATCAGCCGCCCCGACAGCCGCCCCGGCATCGGCTCCCCCGGTTACTCGACGGGCCTCGCGTAGTGGAGATCCACTGTGCCCGAGTAGCCGGGAAGAGTCATCGCCTCGTGCTCGTCGACTTTCCACCCGAGTCCGTACGCCTTCACGTACAGCTGGTAGTTCTGCAGCGCCGTGGAGGCCGCAAGGGCCCGTTCGAGGTCCTCGCGGTCGCCGATCGCGGTGACCTTGTACGGCGGCGAGTAGACGCGGCCCTGGAGGATCAGGGTGTTGCCGACGCAGCGCACCGCGCTGGTGGAGATCAGCCGCTGGTCCATGACCCTGATGCCCTTGGCGCCGCCCTGCCACAGGGCGTTGACCACCGCCTGGAGGTCCTGCTGGTGGATGACCAGGTCGTTGGGCTGCGGCTCGGGGTAGCCGGGGTTGGCCGTGGCGTCCGGCGGGGCGTCGTCGAGCGTGACGGTGAGGCCGGCGCCCGAGAGCTTCTTGGTGCCGGCGGCCGCCTCCAGCGCCTTCAGCTTCGCGTCCTCCGCCCTGGTGCTGCTGTCACCGCGCTGCGCCAGCGCGTCCACCTCGCCGCGGACGGCGGCCGTGCGGTCGCCCAGCTCCTTGTTCTTGTGACTGCGCTGGTCGATGAGGTCGGAGAGCTTCAGCAGCGAGTCGTCGGTACGGATGTTCGTGCCCTTGGCCGTGTTGAAGCTGGTCACGAAGATCAGCCCGGCGAGCGCGAAGACCCCCGCCGTCAGCAGCCTCACCGGCCGCAGGGCAGGGCGCCGGGCGGGTTCGGTGGGAGAGTCGGCAGAATTGCTCAACGTACCCTTATCTCCTTCGACGCCGCGGAAGCACTACGCTAACGGACGCCCGGGGGAGGCAGCGTTCCCCGTACCCCCCGCACCGGGCGCCAGCCACAGTTCCCTGCGCGGTCACGCAGCGCATCGACAGGAGAGTCCCTCGTGCCGAAGTCACGTATCCGCAAGAAGTCAGACTTCACGCCGCCGCCGGCGCCTTCGAAGCAGGCGACGGCCATCAGGCTGACGAACCGCAGCTGGGTGGCCCCGGTGATGCTGGCGCTCTTCCTCATCGGTCTCGCCTGGATCGTCGTCTTCTACGTGACCGAGGGCGACCTGCCGGTCCAGAGCCTGGACAACTGGAACATCGTGGTCGGCTTCGGCTTCATCGCCGCCGGCTTCGGCGTCTCCACACAGTGGAAGTAGCCGCGCCGCGCAACCTCTGACCAGAGGTTATCCACAGCGTTGTCCACACGGTGGGGAAAGGTCAGACGATCTGTGGATAACTCACAGGGTGTTGACGCCGGTGTGACTGCCGGGACCTTTCGGAAGACACGGCCTGCCCCTTGTTCGGACTGGGAAAAAGCCAGTTCAGCGACGAGGGGCACAGCTGTTCCCCCACGTTCCACCTGAATGCACAGCGCACCGCGATCGCTGTGGACAACTTGCGCGCAATCGCCGCTCCCACCGCTCAGGTGAGCATCGCCGTACGGGCCACGACGAGCCCGGCCGTGGCCAGCAGGACGAGCCCGCAGGTGCCGTACTGCACCAGCGCCCGGCGCTCGCGCGGGGCGTGGACCATGGCGACGGCGATGAGCGTGCCGGCGACGAGACCGCCCACGTGGGCCTCCCACGCGATGCCGCTCAACGCGAACGTCAGGACCAGGTTCAGGCCCAGCAGGACCAGGATCGGCCGCATGTCCTGGTTCATGCGCCGCATGAGGACCACGGTCGCGCCGAAGAGCCCGTAGATCGCACCCGAGGCGCCGAGCGACGGCTGGTTCGGGGCGGCCAGGAGATAGGTGAGCGCGCTGCCGGCGAGGCCGGACAGCAGGTACAGCGCCAGGTACCGGCCCCGGCCCAGCACTGCTTCGAGCGGGCCGCCGAGCCACCACAGGAGCAGCATGTTGAACCCGACGTGCCAGAACTCCTGATGCAGGAACATCGCCGTGACCAGGCGGTACCACTCGCCGTCCGCGACCCCCACGACCTGGAGGTCCCGGCTGATCGCGAGTCCGACGAGGTCGAGATCACGGGCGAGGCTCTCGCGGGCGAGGACCGCGACGAACAGCGCCACGTTGATCGCCAGCAGGATCTTGGTGACCAGCCGCGGATCGGCGGCGACCGTGCCGCCCGCGAGCGTGCGCGGCCGGCTCGCGCCCGGGGCGTGGCCCGTGCCCGAGCCCTCGCGGACGCAGTCGGGGCACTGGAAGCCGACCGACGCGCTGATCATGCACTCCGGGCAGACCGGGCGTTCGCAGCGGGTGCAGCGGATGCCCGTCTCCCGGTCCGGGTGCCGGTAGCAGTGATCCATCGGTCCGTCCCCAGATCCCTAGGTGTGCCTCTTGGCGGGGCGGTTCACCGCACCGCCCCGCCTCTCCAGTACGGACGGGCGGGGCGGTTTGGTTCCCGGCGGGCGGGCCCGCCCCCGAACACGGCGGTCTCAGCGGGTCTCCACGACGACCGACTCGATGACGACGTCGGTGAGCGGACGAGCGGTGCGCGGGTTGGTCGGGGTGGCCACGATGGCGTCCACGGTCTTGCGGCTCGCGGGGTCCACCACCTCGCCGAAGATGGTGTGCTTGCCCGTCAGCCACATCGTGGGCGACACGGTGATGAAAAACTGCGAGCCGTTCGTGCCCGGCCCCGCGTTGGCCATCGCCAGCAGGTACGGCCGGTCGAAGGCGAGGTCGGGGTGGAACTCGTCCTTGAACTCGTATCCCGGGCCGCCGGTGCCGTTGCCCAGCGGGTCCCCGCCCTGGATCATGAAGTCGCCGATGACGCGGTGGAAGACGGTGCCGTCGTACAGCCGCTCGGTGGTCTTGTGCCCCGTTTCGGGGTTCGTCCACTCCCGCTCACCCTGGGCGAGTTCCACGAAGTTCCTGACCGTCTTCGGGGCGTGATTCGGCAGGAGCCGGATCTCGATGTCGCCCCGGCTGGTCTTCAGGGTGGCGTAAAGCTGATCGGCCACGTTCTGCCTTCCATAAGTCTTCGCTGACGCTTCTTCCGATCCTCCCACGCCGTGTTTGCGGCGAGTAGCCGCCGAACCGCCACGCGGCGGGCCGAATCGTGGCATGGTCGTGCGCGAGGTCTTCTTGCACCGCCTTGCCCCGAGAGCCCCACAGATCGCCCCAGTCGCCGCCCATGACCCGGATGCCCGTCCGCACGTGCCGTGTCTGCCCACGGCGGGCATGATTTCGAAATGGGTGGACAGGCGATATACCGAACCGCCACCAAGGAGGAGGATCCAGTGACCCGCATCGACAGCGTGCGCGCCGCATCCGAATCGGCGAAGGAAAGCGTGCTGCACGCCGCGGAAGTGGTGGCGCCCTACGCCGGTACGGCCAAGGAACAGGCCACGCAATATGCGCACGACGCCCGCGTACGGCTCGCACCGAAGGTTTCCGCGGCCGCTCACCAGGCCCGTGTCCAGTACGGCGCACATGTGGCGCCGCGCATAGAGCAGGCCCGTACTCACGTGCCCCCGAAGGTCGACGTGGCCGCGCACCGCGCCGCGGTACGCACCCGGCACGCCGCCCGGCAGGCCGCCGACTACACCGTGCCGCGCGTCGAGCAGGCGATGGCCGCCGCGCAGCCCGTGGCCGAACAGGCCGCCGCACGCAGTGCGGCCGCCGTGGCCGCCCTGCGCGGGCAGATCACCGCCAAGGAGCTCCGCAAGCTCGTCAAGAAGCACGAGCGGCGGGCCAGGGCGGGCCGCGTGGCCAAGGGCATCGCCGTGTTCGGCGTGCTGGCGGGCGGCGCCTTCGCGGCGTGGAAGTGGTGGGACAAGCAGGCGAACCCGGACTGGCTGGTCGAGCCCCCGGCCGCCACCGAGGTGTCCGACCGTGCGCCGCTGACCTCGGTCGACGGCAGCGGTCAGGTGCTGGACCCGGAGGTCCAGGCCAAGCAGGCCGAGGCGGAGGCCGAGGCCGCGGAGCGCGACAAGAAGAACGACTGACGTCGGGGCGCAGGCGTCAGCGGCACGGACGGCGGTACGGACGGGCGCCGGGAGACCTTCGGGTCTTCCGGCGCCCGTCTTCGCGTCCGCGTCCGCGCGTTCGCTGAACCCGTCTTCGCGTCCGCGTCCGCGCGTTCGCTGTGCCCGTCTCCACGTCCGCGTTCTCTTTCGTAGCCGCGGGCCGCGACGAAAGTGTGCGGCGGCCCCCTCGGGGCGCTGCCTAGAGTGCGCCCGTGGACGTGTCTTCGAAGATCAGGGCCGGACGGCAGTGGCTGGCCGGCCCGGAGCCCTGGCCGGCCCGCCGGATCGCGGGCGAGAGCGTGCTGGCGGCCGTGCTGGCCCTGCTGGCGGCCGGCACACAGGAGCTGTTGGGCAGTTCGGGCCCCGTGCAGGCCGCCACGGCCGTCGCCGTCGCCGTGCTGTCGCTGCTGCGCCGCCGGCTGCCGGCGACGGTCCTGGTGGTCTCCGGCGGTGCGGCGGGGGAACTGGCCGGCTTCGGGCCGCTGCTCGTCGTGGCGGGATGGTCCGCCGGCCGCCGCATCCCGGGAGCCGGCCGAGCGCTGGCGGCGTTCACCGCCTCCTGCGTCCTGAACATCGTCGTCGGCACGATCTCCGAGCTGCCGCGCTTCTCCCCGCTGATGATCGTCATGTTCAGCACCCTGTACTTCCTCGCGACGACGGTCGTGCCCGGTCTGGCCAGCCGCTACTGGACCCAGCGCCGCACGCTGCTGCACGCCCTCCAGGAGCACAACGCCCAACTGCTGCGCGAGCGGGCCATGGTGGCCGGCCAGGCACGCCTGCGCGAACGCCAGCGCATCGCCCAGGACATGCACGACAGCCTGGGCCACCAGCTGGCGCTGATCTCCGTGCACACGGGCGCCCTGGAGGTCGACCCCGCGCTGACGGACCGACAGCGCGAAGGGGTCGGCGTACTGCGCGACGCCTCGGTGGCCGCGATGCACGAACTGCGCGAGGTCGTCGGCATCCTGCGGGACGGCGTCGAGCGCGACGACGCGGGGGCCGCCCCGGGTCCGCCGCCCGCCGAGGACCCGCACCCGGCGGCGCGCGGGGCCGCCGGCGTCGACGGCCTGGTCGCGGCGGCCCGGGCGGCCGGGAACACCGTCGAGCTGCGGTGCACCGGCGGGCGCCGGCCCCTCGCGGCGGCAGCCGACCACGCGGCGTACAGGATCGTGCAGGAGGCGCTGACCAACGCGTACAAGCACGCGCCGGGAGCCCCCATCACCGTCGAGCTGCGGTACGAACCGGACTCCCTGGTGGTGGAGATCGCGAACGGCCCGGCCCCGGCGGACCCCGGCGACGTCGTCAGCGGCGGGCAGGGCCTGACGGGCCTGCGGGAGCGGGCCCGGCTCGTCGGCGGCATGGTCCACGCGGGGCGCACCGACGCAGGAGGGTTCCGAGTCGCGGGCGTCCTGCCGTACGGCGCCGACGGCCTGCCCCCGGGCAAGGGCGGGGCGTCTTTGGTCGACGCGGAGGACGACTTCCGGCAGCAGTCCGCGACGGTCCCGGTCGGCAACGGTGGTCAGGTCATGGACTGGACCGCTGTGCAGAGGGAGCTGGCGATGAGTGGTGGACGCGGAAGCAGGAGCAGCGGGGTCGCACTGGGCTGCGGCATCGCGGTGGCGGCCCTGGTGCTGCTGGTCGTGGCGGGCGGCTTCGCCCTGTTCTTCCTGGCCGGATCGGCGGAGCGGGGCATGATCGAGCCGAGCGACTACGAGGCGGTGAAGGTCGGCTCGGCGGAGAAGGAGGTCCGCGCCGGCCTCCCGGACGGCGATTCCTTCATGACGCAGGGCCTGGAGGAAGGCGGTCCCGAGCGGCCCGAAGGGTCGGCGTGCCTGGTCCTGGCATCCTCGGAGACCGGCGGCAGCCTGGCGGCGGAGCCGGTGTTCCGCTTCTGCTTCCGGGACGGCAAGCTGATCGAGAAGAAGTCGTACGACGTCGTGCACTAGGTGAGCGGCAGCGGGGGAGCAAGCGTGACGGTTGCGCACATCAGAGTCGTGATCGCGGACGACGAGCCCCTCATCCGGGCGGGGATCCGCATGATCCTCACCTCGGACCGGACCATCGAGGTCGTGGCGGAGGCGGGGAACGGCCGCGAGGCGGTGGAGCTGGCGCGCGTCCACGCGCCGGACGTCGTCCTGCTCGACCTCCAGATGCCCGTGATGGACGGCCTCACCGCACTCGCCGAGCTCGGCCGGGCGGCGCCCGCGGCACGCGTGATCGTCCTGACGACGTTCGGCGAGCGCGAGAACGTCCTGCGGGCCCTGGAGAGCGGCGGCGCGGGATTCCTGCTGAAGGACACCGCGCCGGCCGAACTGATCGGGGCGGTGCGGGCCGCAGCGGCCGGAGACGCCTACCTGTCGCCGGGCGCGACCCGGCACGTGGTGGAGCGGCTCGCCTCGGGCCGGGCCCCCGCCCGCGCCGAGGAGGCGCGGCGCCTGGTCACCGCCCTCAGCGCGCGGGAGCGCGACGTCCTCGCACTGCTCGGCGAGGGCCTGTCGAACGCGGACGCGGGCCGACGGCTGCACATGAGCGAGGCCACGGTGAAGACGTACGTCAGCCGCATCCTCGCCAAGCTCGGCTGCGAGAACCGGGTGCAGGCGGCACTGCTCGCCCGCGACGCCGCTCTGTGACCGCCCGACGGGCGGAACAGGGGGAAGCTCCCCGTAGCGGCGAACGATGCGAACGAAGCAAAAAAGATGCCCCTCTGACCTGCGGAAACAGGCCAGAGGGGCATCTGCGTGTGGAGCCTAGGAGATTCGAACTCCTGACATCTGCCTTGCAAAGGCAGCGCTCTACCAACTGAGCTAAGGCCCCGAAACGGGTGGAGGCGACCGGTCGGACCGTACCGTGGCCACCGCCGCAGAACAGAGTACCGGGTGACCCCCCTGATCCTGCAAAAGGATTGGGACTCCCGGTCCGCGACCACTCTCCGTAAGATGCTCGGCGAGGTTCGCAGCAGCGAAGGGGAGACGCAATGGACGCAGCGCAGCAGGAGTCGACGGCCAGAGCCAGAGAGCTTCAGCGCAGTTGGTACGGGGAGCCGTTGGGGGCGCTGTTCCGCCGGCTGATCGACGACCTGGGGCTGAATCAGGCCAGACTCGCCGCGGTGCTCGGCCTGTCCGCGCCCATGCTCTCCCAGCTGATGAGCGGCCAGCGCGCCAAGATCGGCAACCCGGCCGTGGTGCAGCGCGTCCAGGCGCTCCAGGACCTCGCCGGGCAGGTCGCCGACGGCAGCGTCAGCGCCGCCGAGGCCACCGACCGTATGGAAGAGATCAAGAAGTCCCAGGGCGGCTCCGTGCTGAACAACACCAGCCAGACGACGGCCAGTTCCGGAGCGCCGACCGTGCGGCGCGTGGTGCGCGAGATCCAGTCACTGCTGCGTTCGGTGGCGGCGGCCGGCGACATCATGGACGCGGCGGACACGCTCGCCCCGACCCATCCCGAACTGGCGGAGTTCCTGCGGGTCTACGGAGCCGGGCGCACCGCGGACGCGGTGGCCCACTACGAGGCGCACCAGAGCTGACGCACGCGGACGGGGGAGCGGACACAGCGCATGGGTGAGGTCTTCGCCGGACGGTACGAGCTGGTCGACCCGATCGGTCGCGGGGGCGTCGGCGCGGTCTGGCGGGCCTGGGACCACCGCAGGCGCCGTTACGTGGCCGCCAAGGTGCTCCAGCAGAGCGACGCGCACACGCTGCTGCGTTTCGTGCGCGAGCAGGCCGTACGGATCGACCACCCCCACGTCCTCGCCCCGGCCAGCTGGGCCGCGGACGACGACAAGGTGCTGTTCACCATGGACCTGGTCGGCGGCGGTTCGCTGGCCCACCTGATCGGCGACTACGGCCCGCTGCCTCCCCGCTTCGTGTGCACCCTCCTCGACCAGCTCCTCGCCGGTCTGACCGCCGTCCACGCGGAGGGCGTCGTGCACCGTGACATCAAACCGGCCAACGTCCTGCTGGAAGCCACCGGAACCGGCCGGCCGCACCTGCGGCTGTCGGACTTCGGCATCTCGATGCGCAAGGGCGAGCCCCGGCTCACCGAGACCGACTACGTCGTGGGTACGCCGGGATACTTCGCCCCCGAGCAGCTGATGGGCGCGGAGCCGGACTTCCCGGCCGACCTGTTCGCCGTCGGCCTGGTCGCCCTGTACCTGGTCCAGGGTCAGAAGCCGGACGCCCAGGCACTGGTGGAGCACTTCGCCAGATACGGCACACCGGGCGCCCCCCAGGGCATACCGGAACCGCTGTGGCAGGTCGTCGCCGGGCTGCTCCAGCCGGATCCGCAGGCCAGGTTCCGTACGGCGACGGGCGCGCGCAAGGCGCTGACGGCCGCCGTCGAGATGCTGCCGGAGCCGGGACCCGCCGACGAACCGGTGGAGGTCTTCGACCAGATCGGCCCGCTCCCGCCCGGTTTCGGCCCGGACGGGCCCACCACGACCGCCCCGGGCCTCCTGCGCCACCTACCGGGCCACCCGCTTCCCCCGCAGCCGCCGGGGCAACCCCGGCACGGCACCCAGGGAACCCCACCGCACGGCACCGGCCCGCAGCTCCAGCCCGGGGCCCCGGCGCACCCTCCGCGCGTCGGCCCGCATTCTCGCTCCGGCCCGCACCCCGACTCCGTACAACAGCCGTCGCCCCCGCCCGAGCCGCCACACGCGTACGCGCACCCGTCCCAGCAGGCTCAGCCGTCCGAACCGTCGTACCCGTCCCAGCAGTCGCGCACCTCGGATCCGGCGTCCCTCGACGAGCAGTCCTCACGGTTTCCACCCGCCCGGACCGGCGATTTCCACCTCGCGCCACCGCCCCGGCGCCCTCCGCCCCCGGAACAGCCGCCGACGCCCCCCACCTACGCCCACCCGCCCGCGCAAGCGCCCGCCTCCTCTCCCGGCGCTCAGCGGTACCCCTTCCAGGGGCCGTGGGCGGCGACGGATCACGAACAGGCCCTCACCCGCCCGTACACCGCCCAGGTCCCGGAGGTCCCCGATCCGCAGGCCCCCACGGTCCCGGGCGGCCCTCACGCCCCCGTTCAGACCCGCCGCAAGCGGCCGGGACCGCCCCCGAAGGTGACGATCCCGGTGTTGCTGCTGGCCCTGGTGTGCTTCGCGGTGGGCTTCTGGGCACTGACCCAGACCTGACTCCCGCTACGCCAGAACCGCCCCCGACCCACCTCCGCAGCACCTCCGAGCCGTCCCAGACCGATCCGGAGCCGATTCCGAGCCGCCCCGGAACCCATCCGGAGCTGGCCCCTCCACAGGGCAGGGCCCCTACCGGGCGGCCGGCGGCCCATACCGCGCAGGCGACGTCCCGCCGTCCCGTACGTCCCGCGCAGAGCCGATCGCCGCTCCTGGACCGCCACCGGGACCACTCCCAGAGCCGCCCCCCGAACCGCCCCTCGGCGCCCCCGCCGCCCGCCGGCGGGCCACGAGCGTCCACACCCCGAGCCCGAGCACCAGCACAGTGCCTGCCCCGATCCCGCCGGCCGCCACCAGCCGCATCGTGTCGCTCTTCGCCGCGGCGGACGCGTCCTGCCCCTCGCGGGCCGCGCTCAGGTCCTCGTCGGTGACCTGGAAGTCACCGGCGGGCCCGGCGTACGCGGGCGCGCCCTTCCCCCTGTCGCCCGTGACGTCCAGCCGCAGCGAGAGCTCGAGCGCCCCCGGCCCGAACTCCTCCTCGACCTCGGGGCTCAGACTGACCCTCAGGTAGTACCAGCCGGCGAACCGCATGCCGTTGACGGCGTCGGAGGAGTCGAAGCGGTTCCCGTACGCCACCGGAGGCAGCGGATCCAGTTCCGCCGACTTCTGCCTGCCGTCGTACGACACGGCACGCGCGCTGTCGACCAGACCCCGCGCCGGGTTGTGCAGCGCCATCGTCAGCGCGTGGGACACCTGCCCGTCGCCCGCCGCGCTGCCGAGGTCCGCACTGGCGAAGAGCTGCTGACCCCAGTCGACGGGCACCTTGTAGAACAGCGTCTCGCCCGGCCTGATCGCGTCCCGCCACTCGCCGCGCTCCAGCCCGGTCGCACTGTGGAAACCCGTTCCGCCCCTGCGGTCCCGTGCCTCGCCCCCGGGCGGCGCGGGGACGCCGCTCGGCCAGTCCCGCGGCGCCTCGCTCGCGCCGCCCGCCCGTACACCGGGTTCGGTCACGTGCCGGATCTCCAGCTCCCAGGGGTCCCCCGACGAGGTGCCGGCGCCGGTCCGCTCGATCAGGACGTAGTACCGGTCCGCCTGCTGGCAGGAGGCGCCGTCCTCAATGGTCCGGTGGGCGTAGGTCCCGATCGGCCGGGGGAACTCGGCCGAGCCGAACCGGACGCTGTCGCGGGCGCACGAGTCGCCGTCGCGATCCTGGAGCGTCACCTCGAGCTCGTCGTCGTACGAGACCTTCGTCCCCGGCCGGGGCACGGCCGTCACCGACACATAGGCGTGGGACGCGGCGTCGAGCTCCACGCGGTAGAAGAGTTCGCCGCCCGGCCCGATCGCGTCGCGGTACGTCCCACCCCGGGCCAGCGGGGGCGCGTCGGTGGTGTCCGCCGTCCCCTCGACCGTCCTCGCCGTCGGCTCGAAGGCGTACGCACCGGGCTCGTCCGCGGCGCGCGCCTGCGCCGGAAGCACCGCCGCCGCGCACAGCGCCGCCACCACGGCCGGCGCCACCCTGCCCCTGCCGCGCTGCCTCATCACGCGCCACCCCCTGTCGTCCCGCCGGTCCATCCTGCCCCGACGGCCCCGGCGCTGTCTGCGCCACCGCCCTCGACTTTGCCTAAGCAACCCAATAATTTGCTCGTGGAGAACTCAAGCAAGGCACCGTCACGGTCCGGCGACGACCCACCACAACCCGTTCGGCCCCCGGGCAGCACAAAGCCCCGACCGCTTCAGCGACCGGGGCCAGTACGGGACCTACTGGGTCTCACACACCCGAACCTGCGGGCACGGAGTCAGTCGCCTCCGTCCACAGATCCTGCTCGGCGCGATCCGCCTGGATCTGGCGGTACACGAGGAGCCCGCCGATGGCGGCCAGTGCGACCAGGAGAAGCTTCTTCACCGCGCGACCTCGTCTTTCCTTGACGTAGGAGACCTTTGGCGCCCGACTATACACACCGACCGATACCGATCGGTGACCTAGATACCCGTGCCCAACTGACGCGGGCCACACAGCAGAAGGCCCGGCAGATCTTTCGATCTGCCGGGCCTTTGACCTTCTCAGGTCCGCGGTGGGGCTAACAGGATTTGAACCTGTGGCCTCATCCTTATCAGGGATGCGCTCTAACCAACTGAGCTATAGCCCCGCGCTGCCCCTGAAGATTAGCGCACCTCTGGGGCAGTACCAAAATCGGTTCCGCCGGCCCGCTACTCGTCCTCGGCGAGCGTCAGCTCGACGCCCCCAACGAAGCCCGCCGACAGGTTGTAGATGAACGCGCCGAGCGTCGCCAGCGCCGTGGCCAGCACCACGTCGATCATCGCGATGACCGACGTGAAGATCAGGACGCGCGGCAGCGACAGGAAGGACTGCAGGTCGAAGCCGTTGCTCTCGTTGGAGCCCGTCGCCTCGCTGATCGTCCCGCCCACCGTCGAGAAGACGCCCATCGCGTCCATGACCATCCACAGCACGGCCGCAGCCACCACCGTGCAGATGCCCAGCGCGATGGAGAGCAGGAAGCTGACCTTCATCACCGACCACGGATCGGCCTTGGCCACCCGCAGCCGCGCCTTGCGCGTACGCGGCGTCGTACGCGCCCCCGTACGCGGCAGACGCACCGCGGCGGCGCCGGACTGCTGCCCGGCCCGCTGCTGGCCGCCCTGGGGCGACGGGTACGCCTGCGGCGGGTGGTACGGCTGAGCCGTCTGCCCCTGCGGCTCACGCTCGCCCGGCAGCGGCCCGCTCCCGTACCCGTCGTAACCCTGCGGCTGAGACCCTCGCGTATCCGTCACAGTCCCCCCCTGGGAGTCCGCGGCAGAGCCACGGGCACCGGGTGCTCCAGATTCAGAAGCGGCCGCTCCGGCGCCCGTGGCTCCACTCACGCTCTACTCCTCGTGCTCCCCGGCCGAAGGCGCTGCGCCCTCGGCGGATTCGGTGACCTCGACCTCGTCGCCCTCGACCGCGTCGGTGTCGGCCCCTTCGGGACCCTCGACCTCTTCGGCCTCACGACCGGCCTCGGCGTTGCGAGCGATACCGACGACGGCATCGCGCTTGCCCAGGTTGATCAGTTGGACGCCCATGGTGTCACGGCCCGTCTCCCTGACTTCGCTGACTCGCGTACGGATCACACCACCGCCGAGCGTGATGGCGAGGATTTCGTCCGTCTCCTCCACCACCAGCGCGCCGACCAGCGAGCCCCGGTCCTCAACGATCTTGGCGGCCTTGATGCCCAGACCACCGCGACCCTGCACCCGGTACTCGTCGACGGGGGTCCGCTTCGCGTACCCGCCGTCGGTGGCGGTGAACACGAACGTACCGGCCCGCACGACATTCATCGAGAGCAGCTCGTCGCCTTCGCGGAAGCTCATGCCCTTCACACCCGACGTGGCACGGCCCATCGGACGCAGCGCGTCGTCGGTCGCCGTGAAACGGATCGACTGCGCCTTCCGGCTGACCAGCAGCAGGTCGTCCTCGGCCGACACCAGCTCCGCGCCGATCAGCTCGTCGTCGCCGCCGTCCGCGGTCTCCCGCAGGTTGATCGCGATGACACCACCGGAGCGCGGCGAGTCGTAGTCCTTCAGCGACGTCTTCTTCACCAGGCCGCCCTTGGTGGCCAGGATCAGGTACGGCGCCGCCTCGTAGTCACGGATCGCCAGGATCTGCGCGATCTGCTCGTCCGGCTGGAACGCGAGCAGGTTCGCGACGTGCTGACCCCGCGCGTCCCGGCCGGCGTCCGGCAGCTCGTACGCCTTCGCCCGGTACACCCGGCCCTTGTTCGTGAAGAACAGCAGCCAGTGGTGCGTCGTCGATACGAAGAAGTGGTCGACGATGTCGTCTTCCTTCAGCTTCGTACCGCGCACGCCCTTGCCGCCGCGCTTCTGCGACCGGTAGTCGTCCGTCTTCGTACGCTTCACATAGCCGCCACGCGTGATCGTGACGACGATGTCCTCCTCGGCGATCAGGTCCTCGATGGACATGTCACCGTCGAAGGGCACCAGCTTGGAGCGCCGGTCGTCACCGAACTTGTCGACGATCGCGGCCAGTTCCTCGCTGATGATCTGCCGCTGACGCTGCGGCGAGGCGAGGATCGCGTTGTACTCGTTGATCTTCGCCTGGAGCTCGTCGTGCTCCGCGACGATCTTCTGCCGCTCCAGAGCCGCCAGCCGGCGCAGCTGCATCTCCAGGATCGCGTTCGCCTGGATCTCGTCGATCTCCAGCAGGCCCATCAGGCCCTCACGCGCCACGTCGACCGTCTGGCTGCGCCGGATCAGCGCGATGACCTCGTCGATCGCGTCCAGCGCCTTGAGCAGACCGCGCAGGATGTGCGCCCGCTCCTCCGCCTTGCGCAGACGGAACCGCGTACGCCGGACGACGACCTCGATCTGGTGCGTCACCCAGTGCCGGATGAACGCGTCCAGCGACAGCGTGCGCGGCACACCGTCCACCAGCGCCAGCATGTTCGCGCCGAAGTTCGTCTGCAGGTCGGTGTGCTTGTACAGGTTGTTCAGCACGACCTTCGCGACCGCGTCCCGCTTCAGCACGATGACCAGGCGCTGACCCGTTCGCGAAGACGTCTCGTCACGGACGTCCGCGATGCCGCCGACCTTGCCGTCCTTCACCAGGTCGGCGATCTTCTGCGCGAGGTTGTCCGGGTTCGTCTGGTACGGAAGCTCCGTGACCACCAGGCACTGGCGGTTCTGGATCTCCTCGACCGCCACCACCGCGCGCATCGTGATCGAGCCGCGGCCCGTCCGGTACGCCTCCTCGATGCCCTTGCGGCCCACCACCAGCGCGCCGGTCGGGAAGTCGGGGCCCTTGATGCGCTCCATCAGCGCGTCGAGCAGCTCCTCGTGACCCGCGTCCGGGTTCTCCAGGAACCACTGCGCGCCCGCCGCCACCTCCCGCAGGTTGTGCGGCGGGATGTTCGTGGCCATACCGACCGCGATACCCGCCGAACCGTTGATCAGCAGGTTCGGGAACCGCGCCGGCAGAACCGTCGGCTCCTGGTTGCGGCCGTCGTAGTTGTCCTGGAAGTCGACGGTCTCCTCGTCGATGTCCCGGACCATCTCCATGGCCAGCGGCATCATCTTGCACTCGGTGTACCGCATCGCCGCGGCCGGGTCGTTGCCCGGAGAACCGAAGTTGCCGTTGGAGTCCACCAGCGGCATCCGCATCGACCAGTGCTGCGCCAGGCGGACCAGGGCGTCGTAGATCGAGGAGTCGCCGTGCGGGTGGTACGTACCCATGACGTCACCGACGACACGGGCGCACTTGTAGAAGCCCTTCTCGGGCCGGTAACCGCCGTCGTACATCGCGTACAGCACACGGCGGTGCACGGGCTTCAGACCGTCCCGCACGTCGGGCAGCGCACGCGACACGATGACGGACATCGCGTAGTCGAGATACGAACGCTGCATCTCCGTCTCGAGCCCCACGGGCTCGACACGCATGCCCACACCCTCGACGGGCGGCACCGCTTCGGGCGTCACGGGGACAGGGGTGTTCTCGTCGGCCATTGCTGGTCAAAATCCTTTCGAGCTGCGGCTGGTGGCGTGCACAACCGGCTCAGATGTCGAGGAAGCGGACGTCCTTGGCGTTGCGCTGGATGAACGAGCGCCGCGCCTCGACGTCCTCACCCATCAGCACCGAGAACAGGTCGTCGGCCTGCGCCGCGTCGTCCAGGGTGACCTGGCCGAGAACCCGGTGGTCCACGTCCATCGTGGTGATGCGCAGCTCCTCGGCGTTCATCTCACCGAGACCCTTGAAGCGCTGGATCGAGTCGTCCCTGATCCGCTTGCCGTTCTGCTTGCCGAGCTCCACGAGCGCGTCGCGCTCCCGGTCCGAGTAGGCGTACTCGAAGTCGTCCCGGCCCCACTTGATCTTGAACAGCGGCGGCCGCGACAGGTACACGTGCCCCGCCTCGACCAGCGGACGCATGAAGCGGAACAGGAACGTCAGCAGCAGCGTGTTGATGTGCTGACCGTCGACGTCGGCGTCCGCCATCAGGATGATCTTGTGATAGCGGAGCTTCTCGATGTCGAAGTCCTCGTGCACACCCGTACCGAAAGCACTGATCAGCGCCTGGACCTCGGTGTTCTGGAGGATCTTGTCGATACGGGCCTTCTCGACGTTCAGGATCTTGCCCCGGATCGGCAGGATCGCCTGGTACATCGGATTGCGCCCGGACTTCGCCGAACCACCGGCGGAGTCACCCTCGACGATGAAGATCTCGCACTTCGTCGGATCGTTCGACTGGCAGTCGGACAGCTTGCCCGGCAGCGACGCACTCTCCAGCAGACCCTTGCGACGCGTCAGATCACGCGCCTTGCGGGCCGCCACACGGGCGGTGGCCGCCTGGATCGACTTGCGGACGATGTCCGCCGCCTCCAGCGGATTGCGGTCGAACCAGTCGTTGAGGTGCTCGTGCACCACCTTCTGCACGAAGGTCTTCGCCTCCGTGTTGCCCAGCTTGGTCTTCGTCTGACCCTCGAACTGCGGCTCGCCCAGCTTCACCGAGATGATCGCCGTCAGACCCTCGCGGATGTCCTCACCGGCGAGGTTGTCGTCCTTCTCGCGCAGCAGCTTCTTCTCCCGCGCGTACCGGTTCACCAGACCCGTCAGCGCGGCACGGAAGCCCTCTTCGTGCGTACCGCCCTCATGGGTGTGGATCGTGTTGGCGAACGAGTAGACACCCTCGGTGTACTGCGAGTTCCACTGCATCGCGATCTCGACCGAGAGCATCCGCTCCTTGTCCTCGGCCTCCACGTCGATGACCGTGGGGTGGATCAGCTCACCCTTGCGGGAATTGAGGTACTTCACGAAGTCGACGATGCCGCCCTCGTAGTGGTACTTCACCGTCCTCGCCGGCTGCTCGTCCGCCGCCTCGGCGTCCGGGTCGTCGGCGCCCACCGTGGCCTTCGCCGACTCGCGCTCGTCCGTGAGCGTGATCGTCAGGCCCTTGTTGAGGAACGCCATCTCCTGGAAACGGCGCGAAAGCGTCTCGAAGGAGTACTCGGTCGACTCGAAGATGTCCGGGTCTGACCAGAACGTGACCGAGGTGCCGGTCTCCTCGGTCGCCTCGTGCTGCGCGAGAGGCGCGGTCGGGACGCCCATCTTGTAGTCCTGCGTCCAGCGGTAACCGTCGGTCCTGACTTCCACCGAAACCCGGGTGGAAAGCGCGTTGACGACGGAGACACCGACGCCGTGCAGACCGCCGGAGACCGCATAGCCGCCACCGCCGAACTTGCCGCCCGCGTGCAGGACCGTCAGCACGACCTCGACGGCCGGCTTGCCCTCGGACGGGACGATGCCGACGGGGATGCCGCGGCCGTTGTCGACGACGCGGACACCGCCGTCGGCCAGGATCGTCACGTGGATGGTGTCCGCATGACCGGCCAGAGCCTCGTCGACCGAGTTGTCGACGACCTCCTGCACCATGTGGTGCAGACCACGCTCACCGGTCGAGCCGATGTACATGCCGGGTCGCTTGCGGACCGCGTCCAGACCCTCGAGCACGGTGATCGCGCTGGCGTCGTACGACGAGGAGCCCTGCGGTGCGGCCTCGCCGTTCTCACCGGCATCAGTGGACGGAATGTTCTCGTTGGGGTCGCCGGAATCGGCCACGAAGCGCCCTTTCTGGCACAGCACGAGCCGAGACCGCGACATACGGGACCGGCTGCGTCGTTCTGTATAAGTCGACGTGTCCCGCACGCCGGCGGGATTGTCCACCAGTCTACCGGTAGCGCAGACACTCATGGGGGTTTGCCGGTACCTGAGTCCCCATGTGCCGTCCTGAACCGGCGCCGCCCGACTCCCCATATCCGGGAAGGGGCTCCAAGAGGCTCACACGGGCATTGAGCGCTTCCGGCTGTCAAGACCCATCACCGTGAGGGACACCTCACGCGCGCACCCGCTACTCACCCGTAGGTGTCCCCGGGACCCGTACTCCCCGGCGCCCTCAGCGCACCGAAACGACGCGGCGGACCACCAGGCCCCCAGATCTTGATCATCCGCACCGTGTCCCGGCCCAGATCCGCGTTCAACCGCGTCAGAAGCTCCCGCTGCATCAACCGCAACTGCGTCGCCCAAGCCGTCGAATCGCACTGCACCGTCAGAACCCGCTCGTCCTCGTCATAACGCTGCGGCACACAGTGCTTCGCCAGATCCCCGCCCACGATCTCCGGCCACCGGCCCATCACCCCGCCGACCGCCATCGGCATCTCCCAGCCGCGCTCGGTCTTCAACCGGTCCAGCGCCGCCCCCAACGCCAACGGATCACGACCGTCCGCCCCCGAACCCGACCGCAGCCCACCACCACGCCGCGCCTGCGTCCGCTGCTGCGCCGCCGCACCCCGCGCCCGCGCCTGCTCCTTCGCCGCACGCAACGCCACCCGCGCCAAATCCACCCCCGCCGACACCGGCGCCTCCGGCGCGACCCCCTGCACCGGCACCCTCAACGGCTCCTGGGACGACTCCCCGCTCATCCCACCAGCCCCACTCAGATCGCTCATACCCGCGCCACCTCGCCGCCGGACACCACATACCGCGCACCCGACAACACCCCCGGCACGTCGTCGTCCACCGCCGCCGTCACCAGCACCTGCTCACCCGGCGCCACCAGCTCCGCCAACCGCTCCCGCCGCCGCGCGTCCAGCTCCGCGAACACGTCGTCGAGCACCAGCACCGGCTCATTGCCCTCCGCACGCAACAAGTCGTACGAAGCCAGCCGCAGCGACAACGCGAACGACCACGACTCCCCGTGACTCGCGTAACCCTTCGCCGGCAGCTCCCCCAGCTTCAGCACCAGGTCGTCCCGATGCGGACCCACCAACGTCACACCCCGCTCGATCTCCTGCTTCCGCGCACCCGCCAGCGCCGCCAGCAACAGTCCGTACAACTCCTCGCGCGCCTGCGCCCCGCCGACACCCTCACCGACCGAACTCCGGTACTCCAACGACACCGGACCCCCGCCCGGCGCCAGCTGCTCGTACGCCTTGTCCGCCATCGGCCGCAGCGTCGCGATCAGATCCAGCCGCTGCGCCAGCACCTCCGCACCCACCTGCGCCAGATGCTGGTCCCACACGTCCAGCGTCGACATGTCCATCGACCGCCCACCGTGCCGCCGCGCCATCGCCGCCGACTTCAACAACGTGTTCCGCTGCTTCAGCACCCGCTCGTAGTCCGACCGCACCCCCGCCATCCGCGGGGACCGCGCCGTCACCAGCTCGTCGAGGAACCGCCGCCGCTCACCCGGGTCACCCTTCACCAGCGCCAGATCCTCCGGCGCGAACAGCACCGTCCGGACGATCCCCAGCACATCCCGCGGCCTGACCTGCGACGACCTGTTGATACGCGCCCGATTCGCCCGGCCCGGATTCAGCTCGAGCTCCACCAGCTGCTGCCGCTCGCCCTGCGTCACCGCGGCCCGCACCACCGCCCGCTCCGCACCCATGCGCACCAGCGGAGCGTCCGAGGCCACCCGGTGACTGCCGAGCGTCGCGAGATACCCGACCGCCTCGACGAGATTCGTCTTGCCCTGCCCGTTCTGCCCCACGAAAACGGAAACGCCCGGATCGAGAGGGACCTCGACCCGGGCGTACGAGCGGAAGTCGGCCAGCGACAGATGCGTGACGTGCATGGCGTGCGCCGACCTTCTCCCAGCTCTGAACTACTTCTTCGTCGACTCGACCGCGTGACCACCGAACTGGTTGCGCAGGGCAGCGATCATCTTCATCTGCGGAGAGTCGTCCTGGCGCGACGCGAACCGCGCGAACAGCGACGCGGTGATCGCGGGCAGCGGCACCGCGTTGTCGATCGCCGCCTCCACCGTCCAGCGACCCTCACCCGAATCGGCGGCGAACCCGCGCAGCTTCTCCAGGTGCTCGTCGTCGTCCAGCGCGTTGACCGCCAGGTCCAGCAGCCAGGAACGGATGACCGTGCCCTCCTGCCAGGACCGGAACACCTCACGCACGTCCGTGACGGAGTCGACCTTCTCCAGCAGCTCCCAGCCCTCGGCGTACGCCTGCATCATGGCGTACTCGATGCCGTTGTGAACCATCTTCGCGAAGTGACCGGCACCCACCTTGCCCGCGTGCACCGAACCGAAATCGCCCTCGGGCTTCAGCGCGTCGAAGACCGGCTGCACCTTGGCGACGTTCTCCGCGTCGCCGCCGTACATCAGCGCGTAGCCGTTCTCCAGGCCCCAGACACCACCCGAGACACCGCAGTCGACGAAGCCGATGCCCTTGAGACCCAGCTCCACCGCGTGCTTCTCGTCGTCCGTCCAGCGCGAGTTCCCGCCGTCCACGACCACGTCGCCCGGCTCCAGCAGCTCGGCCAGCTCGTCGATCGTGGACTGGGTCGCGGCACCGGCCGGCACCATCACCCACACCACCCGCGGGCCCTTGAGCTTGGCCACAAGCTCCTCGAGGCTGTGGACATCCGCGACGTCCGGGTTGCGGTCGTAACCGATGACGGTGTGGCCTGCGCGGCGGATGCGCTCACGCATGTTGCCGCCCATTTTGCCGAGGCCGACGAGACCGAGCTCCATCAGAGATTCCTTAAGCGTCGTGGCGATTCGTACCCGCGACCGAGCCTACGCCCGGCCGGCACAGCCCTCAGCCCGAGAGCCGCACCGGCATGATCAGGTACTTGTACGCCTCGTCCGCCTCGGCATCCACCGCGGGCCTGCCGCTCAGCAGCGCCGGCTTCGTCGACGTCGTGAACGACAGCTGGGCCACCGGCGAGTCGATCGCGCTCAGACCGTCGAGCAGGAAGGTCGGGTTGAAGGCGATCGAGATGTCGTCGCCCTCCAGGTTCGCGTCGACCCGCTCCACAGCCTGTGCGTCGTCGCTCGAACCCGCCTCCAGGATCAGCACGCCCTGCTCGAAGCTGAGGCGCACCGGGGTGTTCCGCTCGGCCACCAGCGCCACACGCTTGACGGCCTCGACGAACGGGGCCGTCTCGATCACCGCGACGGAGTTGAACTCGGTCGGGAAGAGCGTCCGGTACTTCGGCAGGTCGCCCTCGAGCAGACGCGTCGTCGTACGGCGGCCCGCGCCCTCGAAACCGATCAGACCCTCGCCCGCACCGGAGCTCGACAGCGCCAGCGTGACCGTGTCACCGCTGGTCAGGGACTTTGCGGTGTCCAGCAGCGTCTTGGCGGGCACCAGCGCCACGGCCGACGCCTCAGGGTCCTCCGGCTTCCACATGAACTCGCGCACCGCGAAGCGGTAGCGGTCGGTGGAGGCCAGGGTGACCGTGTCGCCCTCGATCTCGATACGCACACCCGTGAGCACCGGCAGCGTGTCGTCGCGGCCGGCGGCGATGGCGACCTGCGCGGCGGCGGAGGCGAAGACCTCACCGGGGACGGTGCCGGTCGCGGTCGGCATCTGCGGCAGCGCCGGGTATTCCTCCACGGGAAGGGTGTGGAGGGTGAACCGGGAGGAGCCGCAGACCACGGTCGCCCGTACACCGTCTGTGGAAATCTCCACCGGACGGTTCGGCAGGGCGCGGCAGATGTCGGCGAGCAGCCGGCCGGAGACCAGGACGGTGCCGTCCTCCTCCACGTCCGCCTCGACCGAGACCCGCGCCGACACCTCGTAGTCGAAGCCGGAGAGGCTCAGCGCGCCGTCCTCCGCCTTCAGAAGAAGGCCCGCGAGAACGGGGACCGGCGGACGGGCCGGAAGGCTGCGAGCCGTCCAGGCCACCGCCTCCGCGAGTACATCGCGCTCAACCCGGATCTTCACCGGAACCGCCTCCTGCTTGTTGCTGGCTCGCCCTGCTGGCCGTCGTGGTCTGGGGTCGTCTGGCTGTGTTGCCGGGGACCAGTCTGACGCACGGCACCGACAGTCGGTGCGGCTCGGGGTCAAGTCGGGTCGGGAGGCGTCGCCGGCTCCGGGACCGAGTTGTGCACAGGCCCCTCTTCCAAGCGAATTCCGAGCTCTCTCTAAGTGGGAGTAGTAGTAGGGCCTGTGGAAACGGTGGATAACCCCGTTTGCGCAGGTCAGGCCCACTTTTTTGTCCACCGCGCCTGTGGGCGGAACCGGTGGACAACTCGGTGCTTCTGTGGACGCCCGAAAGTTACACACACGCGGTGCACAGGCAGGGGTCACTTCTCCCCAGCGCTGTCCCCAGCTTTACCCATGTTCCCCACAGCCCAACCGACCTCCTTGGTGTGACCGCTTTCACTCGCGGCGGTGAGGGCGCGTGTTTCGTTGCCGAACAGTGGACAGGGGTGTGGATTAGCTGTGCACAAGGCGGCCCAGCCTGTGGGCCGCCGGTGGACAACCAAGATCGCGCCCTGTGGACAAATTTTCCGTCCACAGCCTGTGGATGAAGGTTGACCACAAATCCACAACCACCTGACCTGGGGTGATGAAGTCTCCGGAACCACCCCTGTGGACCCAATCTGGACAACTTCGCAGTCCCCAGGGTGTGGACGGAACATCCTGCCCTGTTCTGTGGAGAACGGAGTCCCGAAGGCGGGTATTCGAACACCGCCCGGGCGCCGAACGGCGAAGGGCGCCCGGGGAGTTCGTCCCCGGGCGCCCTTCGGAGCCTCGTGCGAGCGCGGCACGGAGCCGTCCCCGCGCCGTGTCAGCCGTTCTTGATGCGGTTCGTGAGCTCGGTGACCTGGTTGTAGATGGAACGCCGCTCCGCCATCAGCGCGCGGATCTTGCGGTCGGCGTGCATCACGGTCGTATGGTCCCGGCCGCCGAACTGCGCACCGATCTTCGGCAGCGACAGATCCGTCAGCTCCCGGCACAGGTACATCGCGATCTGCCGCGCCGTGACCAGCACCCGGCTGCGGGAGGAGCCGCAGAGGTCCTCGACCGTCAGCCCGAAGTAGTCCGCGGTGGCCGCCATGATGGCGCCCGCCGTGATCTCAGGAGACGCGTCCTCGCCACCCGGGATCAGGTCCTTCAGGACGATCTCGGTCAGCCCGAGGTCCACCGGCTGCCGGTTGAGCGACGCGAACGCCGTCACCCGGATCAGCGCGCCCTCCAGCTCACGGATGTTGCGGGAGATGCGGGACGCGATGAACTCCAGTACCTCCGGCGGGGCGTTGAGCTGCTCCTGGACCGCCTTCTTGCGGAGGATCGCGATGCGCGTCTCCAGCTCCGGCGGCTGTACGTCGGTGGTCAGACCCCACTCGAACCGGTTGCGCAGCCGGTCCTCCAGGGTCACCAGCTGCTTGGGCGGCCGGTCCGAGGAGAGCACGATCTGCTTGTTCGCGTTGTGGAGCGTGTTGAAGGTGTGGAAGAACTCCTCCTGCGTCGACTCCTTGCTCGCCAGGAACTGGATGTCGTCGACGAGCAGGATGTCCACGTCGCGGTAGCGCTTGCGGAACGCGTCGCCCTTGCCGTCGCGGATGGAGTTGATGAACTCATTGGTGAACTCCTCGGAGCTCACGTACCGCACCCGGGTGCCGGGGTAGAGGCTCCGCGCGTAGTGCCCGATCGCGTGCAGCAGGTGCGTCTTGCCGAGCCCGGACTCCCCGTAGATGAACAGCGGGTTGTACGCCTTCGCCGGCGCCTCGGCCACGGCCACCGCGGCCGCGTGGGCGAAGCGGTTGGACGAGCCGATGACGAAGGTGTCGAAGAGGTACTTCGGGTTGAGGCGGGCGTGCGGCTCGCCGGGGCCGGGCGCCGAAGCCTGCGCGGCCAGCGGCCCGGGAGCGCCGCCGGACTGCATCGAGGAGCCGGGGCCGCCGCGGTGCGGGGCCGGCTGGTCCTGGTGATCGCGGCGATCGGGACGTTCGTGGCGTTCGTGGCGCGGAGGCTGGTCGTAGTGCGGCTGCTCGTACTGCTGGCGCTCGGGGGCCTGCTGCCGGTAGTCGTGCTCCGGCGGCCGCGTGGCGTACGGGTCGCGTTCCTGGAATCCGCCGAGCCGGGGCTGCTGCCAGCCGTGGTCGTCCTGCGGCCTGGGCCAGGAGCCCTGGTCGTGGCGCGGCTGGCGGTAGTCGGGGTACGCGGGCCTGGCGGTCGGCAGGTCGTCGGCCGGGGGGCGGTGCCCGTAGGTGTCGTACGACTCGTGCTGGGGCTGCTGCTGGGGGGCGGGTTCGGCGGCCGAGTCGTCGACGGTGATCGCGATCCGGATCGGGCGGCCGCACTCACGGCTCAGCGTCTCGCTGATGAGCGGCGCCAGCCGGCCCTCCAGGACGCGCTTGCCCCACTCGTTGGGGACGGCGAGCAGCGCCGTGTCGGCGACCAGTGCGAGCGGCTGGCAGCGCTCGATCCACTGTTTGTCCTTGGGCTCGATGCCCTGCTGGCCCTCTCCGAGCAGATGCTCCAGCACTCGTGGCCACACTGCGGCAAGATCGGCAGGTACGTCAGCCACAGGGCACGCTCTCTCACAGGTCCCACGAAGGTGTGGTTCTTGGGACGGGATGGGAAGGACAGGCAAGGACACAACGGATAAGAATCCAAGTTCATGCACGGTAGTCGGGGGTCGTCGCGTGCATCAAGTTGTTGTCCACAGCCTGTGCACAGTCGACCCGGGTGACGGGTCGGTTTGACCGGATGGCGTAGCCGCGCGTACCGTGACCAGGTCGAGTTGTCGATGGCTGCTGCCGCCTGCCTCCGATGGGCAAAGATCACGGTCTGTGATCGTGAAGCGGTGCACACGGGCGTTGCGAGCTTCCTCGTGGGCGCACGGTGACAGCCAGGCGATGCCCCGCCACCACACCACTTCTGGAGCCCCCGAGTGAGCAAGCGCACCTTCCAGCCGAACAACCGTCGTCGTGCCAAGACCCACGGTTTCCGTCTTCGTATGCGGACGCGTGCCGGTCGCGCCATCCTGGCGACTCGCCGGGCCAAGGGCCGCACGCGCCTTTCCGCCTGATCATCTACAGGTCATGACGTGCTGCCTACCGAGAATCGGCTGAGGCGGCGCGAGGACTTCGCGACCGCGGTACGCCGAGGACGCCGGGCCGGGCGCCCGCTCCTCGTCGTCCATCTGCGAAGCAGCGGTGCAACGGACCCGCACGCGCCCGGGGAGAGCGTTCCCCGGCCGCGTGCGGGTTTCGTCGTCAGCAAAGCCGTCGGCAACGCTGTCGTACGGAACCTGGTGAAGCGCAGGCTTCGCCACCTGGTCCGGGAACGTCTGTCGGAGCTGCCCCCCGGTAGCCTGGTTGTCGTACGGGCATTGCCCGGATCAGGCGATGCCGACCATGCACAGCTGGCCCGAGACCTGGATGCCGCGCTTGAGCGGCTGCTGGGAGGGGGCGCTCGATGAAGTACCCGCTGCTGGCTCTGATCAAGCTGTACCAGTGGACGATCAGTCCGATGCTCGGGCCTGTCTGCCGGTACTACCCGTCGTGCTCCCACTACGGGTTCACGGCCATCGACCGGCACGGTGCTGTCAAGGGCACGGCCCTGACCGCCTGGCGCATCCTGCGGTGCAATCCGTGGTCGCCGGGCGGTGTGGACCATGTCCCGCCGCGCACACGACCGCGCTGGCACGAAGCGCTGCGCAACGCGTGGAGCGGCGACCGCGGCAGCAAGGGCGGGCAGCACTCCGCCGCTGAGATCAACCCGGCCGCAGAGACCTCGCCCAATGCTCAAGGAGCCTGATTAGTGGACACGATTGCCAGTCTGTTCAGCTTTATCACCACCCCAGTTTCCTGGATCATCGTCCAGTTCCACACGCTGTACGGGGCGGTCTTCGGACCTGACACGGGCTGGGCCTGGGGTCTGTCCATCGTGTCCCTGGTGGTGCTGATCCGGATCTGTCTGATCCCGCTGTTCGTCAAGCAGATCAAGTCGACGCGCGGCATGCAGGCGCTCCAGCCTGAGATGAAGAAGATCCAGGAGCGCTACAAGAACGACAAGCAGCGTCAGTCCGAAGAGATGATGAAGCTGTACAAGGAGACGGGTACCAACCCGCTGTCCTCGTGCCTTCCCATCCTGGCGCAGTCGCCGTTCTTCTTCGCCCTGTACCACGTGCTGAGCAAGATCTCCTCGGGTGACGAGATCGGGGTGCTCAACCAGAACCTGGTCGACAGCGCCCGTGAGGCCCACATCTTCGGCGCCCCGATCGCGGCGAAGTTCATGGACAGCGAGGAGAAGGTTCAGGCCCTTCAGGCTTCGCTGACCGATGTGCGCATCGTCACCGCGGTCATGATCATTCTGATGTCGGCGTCGCAGTTCTACACGCAGCGCCAGCTGATGACGAAGAACGTCGACCTGTCGGTCAAGACGCCGTTCATGCAGCAGCAGAAGATGCTCATGTACATCTTCCCGGTCATGTTCGCCGTCATGGGCATCAACTTCCCCGTCGGTGTCCTCGTCTACTGGCTGACCACCAACGTGTGGACCATGGGCCAGCAGATGTACGTGATCCACGGGAACCCCACTCCGGGCAGCAAGGCGCAGGCGCAGCTGCTGGAGCGGATGCAGAAGTCGATCGTCAAGCACGGCAAGGTCCGCAGCCGGCGCGAGCGCAACGTGATCAAGCAGATCGCCGCCAAGGGCCGTGAGCGCAACGAGGCCGAGCGCAAGTTCGTCAAGGGCCTCGGCCTGGCGCGGCTGACGGTCCAGGCCGATGGCACGGTGGCGAAGGGTGAGCCCGAGGTCGAGGCCGAGAGCGGCACGACGCCGGACTCCGGCCCGAAGCGGCAGCAGCCGAAGCGTCTGACCAAGGCGCAGCGTCAGGCCGCCGCCGCCGAGTCCGCGGCGAAGACCTCGCTCGAGAAGGAAGAGCCGGAGGGCAAGCCCAAGACGGCCGCCAAGCCTTCTACTGGTTCCGCACGCCAAGCCAAGTCCGGGCAGCGCAAGGGCCAGCAGCGGCCCAAGCACCCGTCCAAGAAGTAATAAGGAGTCCATCCCGTGACGGAAGGCACCACCTCCGTGGCCGCTGAGGGTAGCGACACCCTGACCCGCCTCGAGCAGGAAGGCGAGATCGCGGCCGACTACCTCGAGGGTCTGCTCGACATCACCGACCTCGACGGCGACATCGACATGGATGTCGAGGCCGACCGGGCGGCGGTCTCGATCATCAGCGACACGGGCAGCCGTGATCTGCAGAAGCTCGTGGGCCGTGACGGTGAGGTGCTGGAGGCGCTCCAGGAGCTGACGCGTCTGGCCGTGCACCGTGAGACCGGGGACCGCAGCCGGCTGATGCTGGACATCGCCGGTTTCCGGGCCAAGCGGCGCGAGGAGCTCGCGGAGCTCGGGGCCAAGGCCGCGGGCGAGGTGAAGAGCACCGGTGAGCCGGTGAAGCTGGACCCGATGACGCCGTTCGAGCGCAAGGTCGTGCACGACGCGATCGCGGCCGCTGGTCTGCGCAGTGAGTCCGAGGGCGAAGAGCCGGAGCGCTTCGTCGTCGTCCTCCCGGCCTGACCGGCCCCGTCGTCTGTCGGCCCCGTCTGTTCACAGGCGGGGCCGATCTTTGTCAGCCTGTTAGTCACCCATCAGTGCGGTAGCGCGGTACGGAAGGACGGTCCCCGTGACGGAGGAAGCAGAGCTTCCCCAGGCGCCTGAAGAGGCACGGGCGGTATTCGGTGAGTTCTTTCCAGCGGCCGTCCGGTACGCGGAACTTCTCGCGGACGCAGGCGTCGAGCGAGGGCTGATCGGTCCTCGTGAGGTGCCGCGGCTCTGGGAGCGGCACCTGCTGAACTGTGCCGTGCTCTCCGAGGTGGTCCCGGAAGGCGTCACGGTCTGCGACGTCGGCTCGGGTGCCGGGCTGCCCGGTATCCCGCTGGCCCTCGTGCGCCCGGATCTGAAGATCACGCTCCTTGAACCGCTGTTGCGGCGTACGAACTTCCTTCAGGAGGTCGTCGAGCTGCTGGGACTGGACCACGTGACGGTGGTGCGCGGCCGCGCTGAGGAAGTCCTCGGGAAGCTGCCGCCGGTGCATGTGGTGACGGCAAGGGCTGTCGCCCCGCTGGACCGGCTGGCCGGCTGGGGGGTGCCTCTGCTGCGCCCGTACGGCGAGATGCTCGCCCTGAAGGGCGACACCGCTGAGGAGGAGCTCAAGAGCACGCGTTCGGCGCTGAGCAAGCTCGGTGTGGTGAAGACCGAAGTGCTTCAGGTCGGCGAAGGTGTCGTGAACCCGTTGTCCACGGTCGTGCGGGTGGAGGTCGGGGAGAGCCCCGGCGGTGTGCGGTTCGCGGCCAAGCGGGCCAAGGCCGCACGGCCGTCGCGCACGCGCCGGCGGCGTTGATCTGCCCTGTTTATCAGCGATGCTCCATACAAGCTGCCATACCTACGCATTGCGGAGTGTCGTGAGGGCGTAGGTGCACTGCCGGTGCATCGTGTTTCACGTGAAACGTCGCTCTCTGCTGCATGGAATCATCAGCCGCGGTCGCGCGGCTGCCGCACCGCGCGACCGCAAGCCCGTAAGAGGGACGAAGTTGTCCACAGAGGTGGATTCCTCCACAGAAGAACGGGCCTCGCTGGTTCATGACCCCGAAAGCATGGCAGGCTCTGTGCATTGCGAGCCTGAAGTCGAGGAGAGTGAATCCTTGCGGTCCGACGCCAACATCGCGGGACCGATGACCGACCCGGTCCCCGGTCCCCGATCCGAATCGGTGGGGGAGGATGTTTCACGTGAAACACCGCCCCCGATGGACGACACCCCCATTGGTCGTGCTGCCCAGCTGGCGGTAGAAGCTCTCGGCCGTGCCGGAGAGGGTCTGCCCCGGCCTGAGCAGACGCGCGTCATGGTGGTGGCCAACCAGAAGGGTGGCGTCGGGAAGACCACGACGACGGTCAACCTTGCGGCTTCGCTCGCCCTGCACGGCGCGCGTGTGCTGGTGATCGACCTCGACCCGCAGGGCAACGCCTCTACGGCGCTGGGGATCGACCACCACGCCGAGGTCCCCTCGATCTACGACGTCCTGGTGGACAGCAGGCCGCTCTCCGAAGTGGTTCAGCCGGTCCCCGACGTCGAAGGTCTCTTCTGCGCCCCGGCCACCATCGATCTCGCCGGTGCGGAGATCGAGCTGGTGTCGCTGGTCGCACGGGAGAGCCGCTTGCAGCGGGCGATCCAGGCGTACGAGCAGCCGCTGGACTACATCCTCATCGACTGCCCGCCTTCGCTGGGTCTGCTCACCGTCAACGCGATGGTGGCCGGAGCGGAGGTGCTGATCCCCATTCAGTGCGAGTACTACGCGCTCGAAGGGCTGGGCCAGCTCCTGCGGAACGTCGATCTGGTGCGCGGGCACCTCAACCCGGACCTGCATGTGTCGACGATCCTTCTGACCATGTACGACGGCAGGACCCGGCTCGCCTCTCAGGTGGCCGACGAGGTGCGTACCCACTTCGGCAAGGAGGTGCTCAGGACGAGCATCCCGCGGTCCGTGCGTATCTCGGAAGCGCCGAGCTACGGGCAGACCGTGCTGACCTATGACCCGGGATCCAGTGGCTCGCTCTCCTACCTGGAAGCGGCTCGTGAGATCGCGCTGCGGGGTGTCGGGGTGCACTACGACCCGCAGCATGCCCATGCGGGCAGCCAGAACAGCCAGCAGAACATGTCGGAGGGGATCCAGTGAGTGAGCGACGTAGAGGGTTGGGGCGTGGGCTCGGTGCGCTGATTCCTGCCGCTTCGCAGGAGAAGCCGACTCCGCCCGTAGGGGCCGCTTCGGCATCCCCCGGCGCTGTGCCGGTGCTGACGGCGGAGCGGGGGGTGGCGGCCGCGAAGGTGACGTCGCTTCCGCCGAGCGCCGTTTCACGTGAAACGGAAGCCCCCGCGCAACCGACGCAGCCGGGACCGGCTATGCCCGCCGAGGTGGCGGGGGTTCACTTCGCCGAGATTCCGCTGGAGTCCATCAAGCCGAACTCGCGGCAGCCCCGTGAGGTGTTCGACGAGGACGCGCTCGCGGAGCTGGTCACCTCCATCAAGGAGGTGGGGCTTCTTCAGCCCGTGGTCGTCCGGCAGCTCGGCCCTGAGCGCTATGAGCTCATCATGGGCGAGCGCCGGTGGCGTGCCTGCCGGGAGGCCGGCCTGGAGCGGATCCCGGCGATCGTGCGGGCCACGGAGGACGAAAAGCTCCTCCTGGACGCCCTGCTGGAGAACCTGCACCGGGCACAACTCAACCCGCTCGAAGAGGCCGCGGCATACGACCAGCTGCTGAAGGACTTCAACTGCACGCACGACCAGCTCGCGGACCGGATCGGGCGCTCGCGCCCGCAGGTGTCCAACACGCTGCGTCTGCTGCGCCTGTCGCCGTCGGTGCAGCGCAGGGTTGCGGCGGGCGTCCTGTCCGCCGGTCATGCGCGTGCGCTGCTCGGCGTGGAGGACTCGGAGGAGCAGGACAGCCTGGCGCACCGCATCGTGGCCGAAGGTCTGTCGGTGCGTGCGGTCGAGGAGATCGTGACGCTGATGGGCAGCCGCCCGCAGAGTGCTCCGAAGACGAAGGGCCCACGTGCGGGCGCCCGGGTGTCGCCCGCGCTGTCCAGTCTTGCCTCCAGGCTCTCCGACCGGTTCGAGACCCGGGTGAAGGTCGACCTGGGGCAGAAGAAGGGAAAGATCGTCGTCGAGTTCGCCTCGATGGACGATCTGGAGCGGATCCTCGGAACGCTCGCTCCCGGTGAGGGACGGGTCCTGGAGAAGGGACTCACCGAGGAGGGCGACGCCGAGGGCGGCGAGAGCTGATCTCCGGCAGAGTCGTGGCAGGGCGGGTCGTGTCCGGAGCAATCCGGACTGCGACCCGCCCTTTGCTTTCCCTCGGTATCGGTCCGATCGCGCGGTGGATACGATGCGTTCTGGTACGGCGCATCCACCTTGGTTCACTTTGAGAGGGAGGGCGGGGGCCATGCGATCGGTGAGTCGCAGCCAACTGGTCACAGCCGGGCTGAGTGTCGGAGCTGTCGGGGGGTTCGTCGGCAGTCTGCTCAGGGAACGGGTCGCACTCGCGGCCGCCCGTGGCGCGGCAGGGGAAGGAAGCGAGGAACATCCTTCATGGGACGTCGGCTCGTACCGCTCACGCTGGACAATCTTCCGGACCTCCCCAAGCGCTGCCGGTCCTGCGTCTTCTGGGAGCTTGATCCCGTCAGTGGAGAAGCAGCGGTAAAGGCAGGCACGCCGGAGCTGGAGAAGGAAGCCTGGATCTCCGCTGTCCTGCTGGAGTGGGGGTCCTGCGGGCGGGTGGTGTACGTCGACGAGGTCCCCGTGGGATTCGTGCTCTACGCGCCGCCGGCCTATGTGCCGCGTTCGACGGCTTTCCCCACCAGCCCGGTGTCGCCGGACGCCGTGCAGCTGATGACCGCCTGGATCATGCCCGGTTATCAGGGGCAGGGGCTGGGACGCGTGATGGTGCAGACGGTCGCCAAGGACCTGTTGCGGCGGGGGTTCAAGGCAATTGAGGCGTTCGGCAATGCGCGGTGGACCGAGCCCGCTTGCCTGCTGCCGGCCGAACACCTGCTGTCGGTGGGCTTCAAGACGGTACGCCCGCATCCGCTGCACCCCCGGTTGCGGCTGGAGCTGCGTACGACGCTTTCCTGGAAGGAAGACGTGGAGCTCGCTCTGGACCGGCTGCTGGGAGCGGTGCAGAAGGAGCCGGTGCTCCGGCCGCTGTGAGTGCTGGAAACGGCTGTGGGCCATCCCCGTAAGGGATGAGCCCACAGCCGTTTCACGTGAAACAGGGACTGCGTCAGGCCTTGGTGGCCTCTTCGCCGATGAAGTCGCCCAGGTCGCGCAGGAGGGCGGCCTTCGGCTTGGCGCCGACGATCGTCTTGGCGACCTCGCCGTTCTGGTAGACGTTCAGCGTCGGGATGGACATGACGCCGTACTTGGCTGCGGTGGCCGGGTTCTCGTCGATGTTGAGCTTGACGATCTCGATCTCGTCGCCGTGCTCTGCCGCGATCGCCTCGAGGGACGGGGCGATCTGGCGGCACGGTCCGCACCACGCGGCCCAGAAGTCCACCAGCACGGGCTTGTCGTTCTTGAGGACGTCCTGCTCAAAGGATGCGTCGGTCACGTTCTTCAAGGTGCCGGCCACGGCAGCCTCCTTAACTTCGAGTGGGGTGTGGGGTGGAGCGGGGTGGGGAGGGGTGGTCAGGCCGCGGCGGTCTTCTCGGGCTCGGCCACCTTGTCCGTGTCGGCCAGGGCGGCCAGGAAGCGCTCGGCGTCAAGGGCGGCCGAGCAGCCGGTACCGGCCGCCGTGATGGCCTGCCGGTAGGTGTGGTCGACCACGTCACCGGCGGCGAAGACACCCGTGAGGTTCGTACGGGTCGACGGGGCGTCGACCTTCACGTAACCCTCGTCGTCCAGTTCCAGCTGGCCCTTGAACAGTTCCGTCCGCGGGTCGTGGCCCACGGCGATGAACAGCCCGGTGACGGCCAGCGGGGTGATCTCGCCGCTCTTCGTGTCGCGCAGCGTCACGCCCGAGAGCTTCTGGTCGCCCTCCAGCTCGGCGACCGAGCTGTTCCAGGCGAACTTGATCTTCGGGTCGGCGAAGGCGCGCTCCTGCATGGCCTTGGAGGCGCGCAGGGTGTCGCGGCGGTGGACGATCGTGACGGACTTGGCGAACCGGGAGAGGAAGGTGGCCTCCTCCATCGCGGTGTCGCCGCCGCCGACCACGGCGATGTCCTGGTCCTTGAAGAAGAACCCGTCGCAGGTGGCGCACCAGGAGACGCCACGTCCGGAGAGGGCGTCCTCCTTGGGCAGGCCGAGCTTGCGGTGCTGAGAGCCCGTCGACACGATGACCGCCTTGGCGCGGTGGACCGTGCCGGAGGTGTCGGTGACGGTCTTGATGTCGCCGGTGAGGTCGACGGACACGATGTCGTCCGGAACGAGCTCGGCGCCGAAGCGTTCGGCCTGGGCGCGCATGTTGTCCATCAGGTCGGGGCCCATGATGCCGTCGCGGAATCCCGGGAAGTTCTCCACGTCGGTGGTGTTCATCAGAGCACCGCCTGCGGTCACCGCGCCCTCGAACACCAGCGGCTTCAGCGACGCACGCGCGGTGTACAGCGCGGCGGTGTAGCCGGCGGGCCCGGAGCCGATGATGATCACGTTTCGGACGTCGCTCACGGGTTGTTTCCTCGTCTCTGCGGACTGCCTGCTGCCTAGTGGGGGCCTGTCTAGGACTCTCACCCCACCCAACGGATCCTACGGGGCATGCATTCCCGAGGTGTCCGGCCCCATTCGGGCTTCAGGTCAACGGCGGGGGTAGTCCCGTGTCAGCAGAATCTCACCCTTGGCGGGCGCGGTGGCCCCGTCACACGCGGCGTCGACGACGTACGCCTGCACGCGGGTGACGTCGGTGGCGTGCGGGAGAACGAGCAGGAAGGCCCGCTTGCCGTCGTACCGGCCCTCTTCCGCGGCGAGCGGCACGGTCTCGCGCCCGGTGCCTTCCTGGACGCAGGGGGGCACCGGCACATCGGTTCCCCGCAGCGGTGTGTGGGACTCGATGCCCATGGACGGGGCGTCCTCCGGCGTCTTCTGCCGGGACATCGGCTGCTTGGCGACGAGGCCCTGTACCCGGTCCTCCAGGGCGGCGGCGGAGAACGTGGGGTCCGCCTTCTTCGCGGCGCTGGTGCCCCGGTCGGCGAAGGATTCCTTGCTGTCCGGGGACTCGACGGACTGCATGAATAGCACGCCGATGCCCAGTGCGGCCGTACCGAACACGGCCCCGAGGACGGCACCTCGGCGCCGGCGCTTGCCCTTGCCGCCGCGTCCCGGTCCGGTGGCTGCCCGGGGGTGCCCGGCGGGCCGGTCCGCGGGAGCCGGGTCCGCCGGGGGCGGTGCGGGTGTTGTTTCACGTGAAACGTGCGCTGCTTCCGGCGTCGTGGCGTCCAGAAGGGCCTCGGCGGCGAGGGCGGCGTCGATCCGGCCCGCGATGTCGGCGGGCATCCGGTGCGGCCCCGGCAGGGTGCCGAGCAGGCCACGGATCTCGTCCAGGGAGTCCTGTACGTCGCTGCACAGGGCACACGCCTCGATGTGGCGACGTACGTCCGCCGTGCGGGCGGGCGGTAGCAGGCCCTCGGCGAGGTCGGAGATCTCAGAGACGTCCGGGTGCTGAGCCGTGCCGGCCGTCGACGTCATGCGCGCCCACCTCCGCCCTTCACCGCAGCGGGACCACTTGGTCCCGTATCCGTTGGTCCTGCATCCTTCGGTCCCGATGCCGGTGGGACGGATGCCCCGGGCGTCCGGTTCCTTCCCCTGCCGAGGTCCTCGCTACCCCTCGTGTCGGTGCGCAGATGGGTGAGGAGTGGCAGCAGGCGGGCTCGGCCGCGGGCGCAGCGGCTTTTCACCGTACCGGTCGGCACATCGAGGACGCGGGCGGCTTCGGCGACCGGATAGCCCTGCATGTCCACGAGCACCAGCGCGGCCCGCTGCTCGGGGGGCAG
This sequence comes from Streptomyces sp. NPDC054887, assembly GCF_053610585.1. Classification (NCBI taxonomy): domain Bacteria; kingdom Bacillati; phylum Actinomycetota; class Actinomycetes; order Kitasatosporales; family Streptomycetaceae; genus Streptomyces; species Streptomyces sp. NPDC054887. Next base: position 108,991 of record NZ_JBSGYQ010000001.1, read on the forward strand.
GGTCGAAAGCGCCGCGATCAGCTCCCTGTGGAGGTCCTGGCGCTCCGCAGGGGCCTCGGCGGACTCGTGGGGCTCCAAGAGCTGGTCCAGGCGTTCCGCGTCGTCGACGGAGGCGGTCCTGCGGGAGGCGGCCTTGCGTGCCCTGTCCAGGCAGGCGTTCACGGTGATGCGGTGCAGCCAGGTGGTGACGGCCGACTGGCCCCGGAAGGTGTGGGCGGCGCGGTACGCGGACACCAGCGCGTCCTGCACGGCGTCCGCGGCCTCCTCGCGGTCGCCCAGCGTGCGCAGGGCCACGGCCCACAGCCGGTCGCGGTGACGCCGTACGAGCTCACCGAAGGCGTCGGGGTCGCCTGCCACGTGGGCGGCCAGCAGATCCTGGTCGCTTGTGGCGCTGAGCGTGGCGTCGTCCAACGGTGAGCCCCCTCCCCCTGGTGTGCCGGTCAGCCCAGAACCTTGATCTCCGCGATGCCGCCGCGGAAGCGGTCGGACGATCCGTCGGGCGGCAGCGACGTGATGTGGACCAGGATGTACCGGGTACGGACCGGCTTGTCGAGCGTGGCTTCCAGCTTGCTGTCCGCCACTGCGCTCTCGGTCATCTTCTGCGTGAAGTCGGAGAGCGCGGCCGGCTCCGAGGCGTCCTCACCGGCGGCCCGCACCTGGACGGTCTGTCCGCTGCGGTACATGTCGATGTCGAGGCCGGAGACGTCCTTGACGCTGCCGAGATCGACGATGATCCCGCTGCCGTCCTTGCGCTGCGGAAGGTTGCCGAAGTTCGCGAAGCCGTGGTACTCCCCGGTGAGCCAGGCGGTGCCGGTGTTCCCGTCGATGCTGTTCGGCACCTTCTCCGGCGCTATTCCGTCGCCGTTCGGGGCGAACACCGAGGCGTCCGAGATGGCGATCGGCTTGGGATCCCGCTTCTTGGGCGCCTCGTCGTCACTCGGCTCGGACGACTTCGTCTCACCGGCGTCCTGGCCGCGGTTCAGGAGCGTGTCCGCGAGCTGCCAGCTGCCGAGGCCCAGCGCGGCGATCAGCAGCGCGGCCACTCCCCACTTGAGGACCTTCCCGGTGCGGCTCTGGAGAGGATGCGGCGGCACGGCGGGGACGGCCTGGGTCGCGGGCACGCCGGGATGCGGGCCCGGCCTGCTGTAGGTGCCTTGCTGGTACGTGGTGCGCTGGTACTCCGGCAGCGCCGTGAAGGTGGGCTCCGGGGGCCGGATGCGGGGCATTCCCGCGACGGCCTTGGCCAGCTCGTCGGGGGTGGTGCAGGGCGGTTCCTGGCGCGAGGCGGTGGCGCCGTCGTTCACCAGGGCCCGCATGGCGAGCTCGGACAGGCCCCGGTGGATGCCGGCCCGTACCTGGTCGGGCGGGATCAGCCCGACGCCCTTGGGCAGCCCGGAGAGCCCGTAGGCGTCCCTCTCGTACGGCCACCGCTGCGTCAGGGCGGCGTACAGCAGAGCGCCGATCGCCTCGGTGTCGGTGCGCTGCGGGCGGTCGGAGGTGATGCCGCGCAGGGCGGCGTTCACGGCGAGCCCGCGGATCCGGTACTGGCCCGAGGAGGTCCGCAGAATCGCGCCGGGGGTGAGCCTGAGGTGGGCGAGACCCTCGCGGTGTGCGGCGGCCATGGCCTGGGAGATCTGGCTGACGAGCTGGTACGCCTCGTGGGCCTCCAGCGGTCCGGCGGCGAGAAGCGCCGTCAGTTCGGTGGCGTCGGGGAGCCATTCGTGGACGACGTAGACGAGTTCGTTCTCCTCCACGGCGTCGAGGACCTGCACGAACCGGGGGTCGCCGAGCAGCGCCGACGAGCGGGCCGCGGCGAGCACGGACCTGGCCCGCGGGTGGTCCGCGGGCAGCAGGTGCACGCCCACGGCACGGCGCAGTTTCTCGTCGACCGCGCGCCAACTGCTGAACCCGTCCAGACGGGTGACGCATTCTTCGAGCCGGTAGCGCTTGGCCAGTTTGTGACCGCTGTGCAGCTCAGGTGTGGCGATGGGGGGTTCGGCGCACGGGCGCTCGCCGTCCTCGTCGCTCTTGTTCTCGTCCGCTGGCTCCTTGGCTGATGCCACCCCGTCGGCCGTGGCCTCGTCCGCCTTGGCGGCCAGCGGTTCGTCACCGCTGTTGTCTGCCACGTCGACGGCAGCCGTGCTACGTTCCGCCACCGTCGTTCCTGCCTCCCCATCCGTTGCGCGCTGTTGAACAGCCATGCCAATTGTGCCCACAGTCCGGTGCTATGCACGACACGCGGCGGCCGGTGATGGTTGTGCTCGGCCGCCGGGCCGCTCAGCGTCCGAGGCGTCCGCGCACCATGCCCACCATGGCGTTGAGTTCCACGATCCGCATGCGCTTCGCGGCGAGGAAGAAGACTCCCAGCAGCACGATGCCTCCCCCGACCAGTGCGGCGAGCGATCCGAGGGCGCCGCTGCCCAGGACCCGCATGATGCCGAAGGCGGCGGCGCCGCCCAGGACGGCCGCCGGTACCGAGGCGCCGGAGAGCCTGGCATACGTGCGCAGGACGTGCGTGCCGTCCAGGTCGCCTCCCAGGCGGTTGCTCAGCCGCCGCCACGCCACGCCTACACCGATGGCGTAGGCCAGGCCGTACGAGCCCGCCATGCCGACCACGGCCCACTGGGCGGGCAGCACGACGTAGCAGACGGCCGAGGCGGCGGCGTTCACGGCGGCGACGATCACGGTGTTGTAGAACGGCGTGCGGGTGTCCTCGTACGCGTAGAAGCCGCGCAGCACGACGTACTGCACGGAGTACGGGATGAGGCCGAGGCCGAAGGCCATCAGGACGAAGCCCATGGACTGGGCGCCCTCGTGGCCGGTGGACGCGAACAGCAGGGTGCACATGGGGACGCCGAGCGCCAGGAACGCGAACGCGACCGGGACGATCGCCACGGCCGAGTTGCGCAGCCCCTGCGAGATGTCGTCACGGACGGCGCCCGGGTCGTTGTCGTGCGCCGCCCGGGAGATGCGGGGCAGCAGGGCGGCCATGACGGAGACCGTGATGATGGCCTGCGGCATGCCCCAGATCAGCTGGGCGTTCGAGTAGGCGAGGATGCCCGCGCCGTCCTTGCCCGACGCCGCACCCGCCGCGGTGGCGAGCTGGGTGACGACGAGGACGCCCGCCTGGTTCGCGAGGACGAACAGGACGGTCCACTTGGCGAGCCTGACCGTCTTGCCGAGGCCGTGGCCCTTCCAGTCGAAACGCGGCCGGAAGCGGAAGCCGGTCTCGCGGAGGTACGGGATCATCGCCAGCGCCTGGACGGTCAGTCCGAGGAGGGTGCCGATCCCGAGAAGCCTGATGCCTTCGTCCGGGATGGTCTGCACACCCATCTGGGTGTCGGCGGAGGTGCCGTAGACCCAGATGAACAGCCCGAAGGTGACGATCATGACGATGTTGTTGAGGACCGGGGTCCACATCATCGCGCCGAACTTGCCGCGGGCGTTGAGGATCTGCCCCATGACGACGTGCACGCCCATGAAGAAGATCGTGGGCAGGCAGTACCGGGCGAAGGTGACGGCGACGCTGTTGGCCGCAGGATCGTCGGCGATGGTGGATGACATCGCGTTCACCAGCAGCGGGGCCGCGAACACCGCGACGGCCACGATCACGGCGAGCGCCACCATGACGAGGGTGAGCAGGCGGTTGGCGAAGGCCTCGCCGCCGTCCTCGTCGTTCTTCATCGCCCGCACCAGCTGCGGAACGAAGACCGAGTTCAGACCACCGCCGACGGTGAGGATGTAGATCATCGTCGGCAGCGTGTACGCCACGGTGAAGGTGTCACCGAGGAGCGCGGCGCCGAGCGCCGCGGTGATCACCAGGCTGCGTACGAACCCGGTGAGACGGGAGACCAGCGTGCCGGCCGCCATCAACGCACTCGACTTCAGCACACTGGCCGCCCGCCCGGCGGGCTTCTTCGGCGGCGCGGGAGCCGGGGCCGGCTCCGCCACGGCCGTGGGAGCGGGCTGCCCGGGGGCCTGCTGGTCACGGTAGAGGTGGGCGAACGCGTCCGGCTGCTCGGGAATCTCGTCGCCGGCGCGGGTGACGAGGTCGTCGACGCCCACGTACTGGGTGGTGGCGGGGTCGTCCCCGTACGGCAGGTGGCGTGAAGGACCGTCCGGCTCGGGCGGCGGGGTCTGCGCCCACACGTTCGGGTCCGGCGCGTACTGCGGCGTGGCCGGCTGCTGGTACAGCGGCTGCGGCTCCTGGTACGTGCCCGGCGGCGGCGGGGGGTGCGAGGCGCGGTCGTAGAGCGCCTCCGTCACCGGATCCTGCGCGGAGGGGTCCTGCGCGCGGTACGGGTCGTGGCTGTAGGCGTCCTGGACGTACGGGTCCGGGACGGCGTAAGGATCCTGGGCGGGCTCCGGCTCGGCATGCTGCGGCGCCGGCACGTGGCCCGCCGCCGGGGGCTCCGGGGGCACGCCCCGCAAGGGCGCGGTGCCACTCGCGCCCTGTCCACGGTCACCGTCGTACGGCGCGTTCACTGGTGCTCCCCTCGAGCTTTCTGTTCCGGCGAGCTGTGCCCCGCTGGGTGTCCGGCCGGGGATCCGGGGACTCTCCCCCAGGAAGACGCTGCATTGCAACCCCACCTCATCGTCCCCGGCCCACCGGCCACGGCGTAGCTCAACGGTCCACTTTCTCACCCGTGCCCGACGGGTTGCCGCTTTCGGGACCGGTGTCCGGTGTCGGGTCACTCGGCTGCTCGGAGTCGGAGCTCGCCCCGCCGTTCCCGTCGCCGTCCCCGGCGGCGTCCTCGCGGGCCGCCGCACGCTTGCGCTGGGTATACATCCTGACCCCGGCGAGGACGAGCAGCAGCACCCCACCGGCGAGGACCAGCATCACCGTCGGCGTGAATTCGTTCACGTCGACCGTGAACTCCATCTGGCGGCCGTACGGCGTGCCGTCCTCCGTGTAGAGCTGGGCGATCACGGGAACCGGGCCGTTGGCGTTGGCGGTGGCCTCGAACTTCACCGACTGGCTGTGGCCGCCGGCGACCGTCACCGGGCGCTCGGCGACGCTCTGGTCCCCGTCCAGCTTCAGACGCGTGGGCTTGGTCGACCTCAGCCGCAGCACCAGGTGGTCGACGCCCTGCACCAACTGGTTCTGCACGGTCACCGGCACCCTCGCGCTGCGGCCCGAGAGGGTGGCGTCGGACTTCTGGATGAGCTGCACCTCGTCGGTGAGGCTCACCAGGTAGCTCTGCACCCCGCCGCGGTACGCCTTCGCCGCGCGCTCGCTTCCGCGCCACGAGGTGGACATCGCGCGGTTCAGGGCGTTGCCGAAGGGGGTGACCACCCGGTCGGGCGAGGTGAGGATCACCTTGAAGTTGTCGAGCTTGCCCTGGGTGGTCTTGATGTCCTGGAACGCCTTGCCCGGCAGCTCCTGCCTGCTGAGCGACCGGGGATACGCGGCCGTGCCCGGCACGACGGTCGTGGCGCGGGCGTCCGGCTTCGCCTTCGAGGCGGCCACCAGGTCGAGGGGCTGCGACCAGCGCTGGGCGTCCAGGCTGTGCAGGGCGCTCGCCATCGACTGGGCCTGACTCGCGGACGGCGTGCGCTGCGGGGCGACCACGACGCTGCGCTGCTTCTCCTCGTCCTGGAGCGTGACCGCCAGGGTATGGGCGAGGAACTTCTGCACGGCCAGGGTGGAGTTCCCGGCCTTCGACATGTCGCCCTCGAAGGCGGTGGAGAGCCGGGCGTCGGCGACCACCGCGGTGGTGCCGCCGCCGATGGGCCGGGCCGCGGTGGGCGTGTAGGGCAGACCGCCGGTCTCGTACAGGCTGTCGCTGCGGGCGATCACGTTGTCGGCGCCGGCCGAGGTGGCGACGTCGACGACCGACGGGTCGACGGCGCCCTCCACCGGCCACGAGAAGTCGTTCGTGGGCTCCGTGTGCAGGATCGACTGCACGGCGAGCGCGGCGACGTCGGTCGCCCGCCTCAGGTGACTGAGCGAGCCGGGGACGTCCTTGCCGCGATGTGCCAGCGAGGCCAGATCCGGGTCGGCGAACGGCAGCGCGACCACCTTCCGACCGTCCACCGCCTTCTGGAGATCGTTCAGCCACTTGTTGGCCACGTCCTGGTACCGGCCCGCGACGGTCGTCCGGCCGTCGCCGGACTTGACCCGGTAGCTCTCCGTCATGGCGTTGACAGTGGCCAGCAGGTCCGGGTCGACGACCCAGGTCACCGGCAGCTCGTTGCCCAGGGAGACCAGCTGGTCCAGCCGCCCGCCCGGCGCGAGCTCCGCACCGAGGTCGTCGTTGTCGAAGACCGGGGTCTGCTGCTCGTCCGAACCCGTCTCCGCGGTGAGATGCGTCGAGGAGATCAGCGGCCAGAGGTACGTGAGCTGGGTCTTCTTCTCCGTGGCGTCGGGCTGCCAGGGCAGGAAGGTCTTCTGCACACCGAGCGTCTGCTTGTACGGACGGGTCGGCGTCTGCCCCGACAGGGACACGCCGAGCTGGTAGACGCCCTGCTCGTCGAGTTCCAGCTTGTCGACGGGCACCGTGATGCTGAAGTCCTGGCTGATGCCGGCCGGGAGCGCGGCGAACTTCTTCGTGAACTTCCCGCCGAGCTCCGCGGGGCCGCTCCCGTCCGCCTGACGGCTGCGCTCGGCGACGTCGTCGATGGCGCTCCGGCTGGACAGGCGGGGACCCACGCTGAGGCCGACGTGCGCGTCGGTGACGGCTTCCTTGCCCCTGTTGGTGACCGTGCCGGAGACGGTGACCTTGTCACCCTCCACCGGGGCGCCGGGCGACAGTGAGTCCAGGGACACATCGACCGTGCGGGACCCGGTGGCGTCGTCGGCGGCCTGAGCGGGCGCCGGAACACTCACCAGAGCCGCCACCAGGGGGACGCCCGCGAGCAGCCCCGCAGTGCGCCGCAGCCACCGGCGGGCAGGTGAGGGAACCATCCCCTGAAAGTCTGCCGCCTCGGCCACGCCCACGCCCGTCCCTAGTCTTCGTCTGCTGGTGGTGTTGGTTGTCGGTTCTTGCGTCCACGCATGGTAACGAGGTGCAGTGTGGCGAAGTGCTGCCCACTGCTCCACATGATCGGAAGAGTCCCGTCGGGCCGCGATAAACGGGGACGCTTCGGCCGGCCGGGGCACGTACCCTTTTCTGTTGTGCCGAACGCCAACGAAGACAATCCCAGTGCCCTGAACCAGGTGCAGCGCCGCGCGGTCAGCGAACTGCTGCGGGTCTCCCCTGTCGCCGACGATCTCGCGCGCCGTTTCCAGGAGGCGGGCTTCAGCCTCGCGCTCGTCGGCGGATCGGTCAGGGACGCTCTGCTCGGCCGCCTCGGCAACGACCTGGACTTCACCACCGACGCCCGCCCCGACGACGTACTGAAGATCGTCCGGCCGTGGGCGGACTCGGTGTGGGAGGTCGGGATCGCCTTCGGCACGGTGGGATGCCAGAAGGCCGGCTACCAGATCGAGGTCACGACGTACCGCTCGGAGGCGTACGACAGGACCTCCCGCAAGCCCGAGGTGTCGTACGGCGACTCCATCGAGCAGGACCTCGTGCGCCGCGACTTCACCGTGAACGCGATGGCCGTCGCGCTCCCCGAGAAGGAGTTCGTCGATCCGCACGGCGGACTCGAAGACCTCGCGGCCCGCGTCCTGCGCACCCCCGGCACCCCTGAGGAGTCGTTCTCCGACGATCCGCTGCGCATGATGCGCGCGGCGCGCTTCGCCGCTCAGCTCGACTTCGAGGTGGCGCCCGAGGTGGTCGGGGCGATGACCGCCATGGCGGATCGGATCGGGATCGTCTCGGCCGAGCGCGTGCGTGACGAGTTCAACAAGCTCATCCTCTCCGCGAACCCGCGCAAGGGCCTGCGGCTGCTCGTCGACAGCGGCATCGCCGGACACGTCCTCCCCGAGCTGCCCGCGCTCCGCCTGGAGAGTGATGAGCATCACAAGCACAAGGACGTCTACGAGCACTCGCTGACGGTCCTGGAGCAGGCCGTCGACCTGGAGGAGAACGGGCCCGACCTCGTGCTGCGGCTCGCGGCGCTGCTGCACGACATCGGGAAGCCGAGGACGCGGCGCTTCGAAGAGGACGGCCGGGTCTCCTTCCACCACCACGAGGTGGTCGGCGCGAAGATGACGAAGAAGCGCATGACCGCCCTGAAGTACTCGAACGACATGATCAAGGACGTGTCGCTGCTGGTGGAGCTCCACCTGCGGTTCCACGGTTACGGCACCGGCGAGTGGACCGACTCCGCTGTGCGCCGGTACGTGCGTGACGCCGGCCCGCAGCTGGAGCGCCTGCACAAACTGACCCGCTCGGACTGCACCACGCGCAACAAGCGCAAGGCAGGGGCGCTCTCGCGGGCGTACGACGGGCTCGAAGTGCGGATCGCGCAGCTCAAGGAGCAGGAAGAGCTGGACTCCATCCGGCCGGACCTGGACGGCAACCAGATCATGGAGATCCTGGGCGTCGGACCCGGCCCCGAGATCGGCAAGGCGTACAAGTTTCTGCTCGAACTGCGCCTGGAGAACGGGCCGATGGAGCAGGATGCCGCAGTGGCCGCCCTCAAGGAATGGTGGGCGTCGCAGAGCTGAGGAGGCCATGTTTCACGTGAAACATGGACGGGGCGGAGGCGGTGAGGGGCGGTGTTTCACGTGAAACACCGCCCCTCACTGTGTTCCGTGCTTGGTCTCCACCCGTTTCCAGCGGAGCAGGATCACGGCGACCGCCGCGTAGATGAGGGCGACCAGCACAACCAAGGGGGCCGAACGGCCGTCGTCGGGCAGCATCAGGGCCGCCGCTCCGGCAGCGCCGACGAAGGCGACGTTGAACAGCACGTCGTAGATCGAGAAGATCCGTCCGCGATAGGCGTCGTCGACCGATGACTGCACCACCGTGTCCGTGGTGATCTTCGCGGCCTGCGTGGTGAGCCCGAGCACGAAGGCGGCGATCATCATGGGCACGGGCCGGAAGGGCAGTCCGAGGGCCGGTACGAGCACGGCGGCCGATCCCGCGCACGTGATCATCCAGCCGTACGTTCCCAACCGCGCCACCGCCCACGGCGTCAGCATCGCGGCCGCGAAGAAACCCGCCCCCGAGAACCCGGCGGCGATACCGAGCAGCGCGAGCCCTTCCGAACCGGAGCCCTGGCCGTCGGACCACGCGTACCGGACCAGCATCAGCACCATGACGGTCAGCGCCCCGTAGCAGAACCGCATCAGCGTCATCGCCGCCAGCGCGCGGGTCGCGGCCGGACGCCGGGCCAAGTGCCGCATGCCCTGGGCGAGTCCCCGGGCCGTGGAGGCGAGAGCCGCGCCAAGTCGCGGTTGCACCAGCTCGGGATCGGGACCCAACAGCTCTCGGGCCATGCGCAGTGACGACAGGGCGGCGCAGAGATAGAGGACCGCCCCCAGCAGTACGACCGCGGCGTCCGAGTCCGGTCCCACCAACCGTACGCCGAAGGCGAGGCCGCCCCCCGCGGTCGCGGCGAGCGTACCCGCGGTGGGGGAAAGGGAGTTGGCGATCACGAGCCGGTCGGCATCGACGACACGCGGCAGCGCCGCCGACAGGCCGGACAGCACGAAACGGTTCACGGCGGTCACGGACAGGGCCGAGGCGTAGAACAGCCAGTCCGGCACGGCGGCGAGGACCAGCAGCGCCGTGCCGCAGGCGAGCACCGCCCGCAGCAGGTTCCCGTACAGGAAGACCTGCCGGCGCTGCCACCGGTCGAGCAGGACGCCCGCGAAGGGCCCGACCACCGAGTAGGGGAGCAGCAGCACGGCCATCGCGGAGGCGATCGCGGCGGGCGAGGTCTGTTTCTCGGGGGAGAAGACGACGTACGTGGCCAGAGCGACCTGGTACACGCCGTCCGCGCACTGGGAGAGCAGCCGGACTGTCAGCAGGCGGCGGAAGTCGGTCAGGCGCAGGAGTACGCGCAGATCACGTACGACAGGCATGCGTGCAAGCGTCACATACGTCGAGGGTCCCCGGGCGGATGACCCGGGGACCCGCGACGATCGGCCTGCCTGA
>NZ_JBSGYQ010000001.1:118995-125677 GCF_053610585.1 Streptomyces sp. NPDC054887
GAGCGGTACTTTCTGGTGGGGGGTTATGTGGTTCTGGTGCTTTTTCCCGCCATTACCAGTACCTAATGCCTTCGGTGAAACCTTAAAATCGTCGTGGGGCCCCGGGGGGAACCCCGCGGGCACCCTCGACGATCGGCCTGCCTGAGTTTCAGGCGGGAAGGTCGGAGCTCTAGCGCTCGACCTCGCCCTTGATGAACGCCTCGACGGCGCGGTGGGCCTCGTCGTCGAAGTACTGCACCGGCGGGGACTTCATGAAGTACGAGGACGCGGAGAGGATCGGGCCGCCGATGCCGCGGTCCTTGGCGATCTTCGCGGCACGCACGGCGTCGATGATGACACCGGCCGAGTTCGGCGAGTCCCACACCTCGAGCTTGTACTCCAGGTTCAGCGGGACGTCACCGAAGGCACGGCCCTCGAGGCGCACGTACGCCCACTTGCGGTCGTCCAGCCACGCCACGTAGTCCGACGGGCCGATGTGGACGTTGTCCGCACCGAGGTCGCGGTCGGGGATCTGCGAGGTGACGGCCTGCGTCTTCGAGATCTTCTTGGACTCCAGGCGCTCACGCTCGAGCATGTTCTTGAAGTCCATGTTGCCGCCGACGTTGAGCTGCATCGTGCGGTCCAGGACGACGCCCCGGTCCTCGAAGAGCTTCGCCATGACGCGGTGCGTGATGGTCGCGCCGACCTGCGACTTGATGTCGTCACCGACGATCGGGACACCGGCCTCGGTGAACTTGTCCGCCCACTCCTTGGTGCCGGCGATGAAGACCGGGAGGGCGTTGACGAAGGCGACCTTGGCGTCGATGGCGCACTGCGCGTAGAACTTCGCGGCAGCCTCGGAACCGACGGGCAGGTAGCAGACGAGAACGTCGGCCTGCGTGTCCTTGAGGACCTGGACGACGTCGACCGGGGCCTCGGCGGACTCCTCGATCGTCTGGCGGTAGTACTTGCCCAGACCGTCGTGGGTGTGGCCGCGCTGGACGCTCACGCCGGTGTTCGGCACGTCGCAGATCTTGATGGTGTTGTTCTCGCTGGCGCCGATGGCGTCGGCGAGGTCGAGGCCGACCTTCTTCGCGTCGACGTCGAACGCGGCGACGAACTCGACGTCGCTCACGTGGTAGTCGCCGAACTGCACGTGCATCAGACCCGGCACCTTGCCCGCCGGGTCGGCGTCCTTGTAGTACTCGACGCCCTGCACCAGCGAGGCGGCGCAGTTGCCCACGCCGACGATGGCTACGCGAACCGAACCCATTGGCGGTTGCTCCCTGTGTTCTCGACGAGGCCTGCGGAAGTGCAGGGCCTCACTTGACGGTGTCGTCGGACGGATCCGGACCGGTGTCGTCCCGGTGCCGGGGCAGGCCGTCCGTCTCTCCAGTGGTGATGTCGTCACGAGCCGGATCCCCGGGGCCGGACCGTCGCTGGTCCCGCCCCGCCCGCTCGCTCTCGATGAGCTCGTTCAGCCAGCGCACTTCGCGCTCCACGGACTCCATGCCGTGCCGCTGCAGCTCAAGCGTGTAGTCGTCCAGACGCTCACGGGTACGGGCCAGGGAGGCGCGCATCTTCTCCAGACGCTCCTCCAGCCGGCTCCTGCGACCCTCGAGCACCCGCATCCGCACCTCGCGCTCCGTCTGTCCGAAGAAGGCGAAACGGGCGGCGAAGTGCTCGTCCTCCCAGGCATCGGGGCCGGTGTGGGAGAGCAGCTCCTCGAAGTGCTCCTTACCTTCGGCCGTCAGCCGGTAGACGATCTTCGCCCGGCGTCCAGCGAGCGAAGCGGCGAGCGCGTCCTCGGGAGCGCTGCCGGGCTCTTCGATCAACCAGCCGTTTGCGACGAGCGTCTTGAGGCAGGGGTAGAGCGTCCCGTAACTGAAGGCGCGGAAGACCCCCAGCGACGTGTTCAGCCGCTTGCGCAGCTCGTAGCCGTGCATCGGGGACTCGCGCAGCAGGCCGAGCACGGCGAATTCGAGGATGCCTGAGCGCCTGCTCATCCTTCGCCTCCTCGATCGCTGTGGCCCTTATGCCGAGCTGATGTATCGACTCGATACATCCAGACGATAGAACGGGAGTGCCGAAGGGACAAGGGGGGCCATGGTGAACGGCGTCACATCACCGATTCGGTGCACGTAACTTGCCTGATTTGGGGTGAACCTCGGCACTGAGGGGGTTTTGGCGGTGCGTAGTCTGTGCGGCATGCAACCCACCGGGAACCAAGTGACGCCAGGGAGCGTCCTCGTCCTGGATACACATGAGGCCGTACGGACGAGCCCGGCCACGGGCTGGTCCGTACTTCGGGGGGACCGGAACTCACCTGCCGCTTCCAGGCGATCTCGCCTGCCCGAGGAGTAGTCGTTCGATGAGCGAGCACCGTCGCAAACCGTCGCAGCCGCAGGACGGAGGACGTGCCGCGGCCCGGCGAGCCGCCCAGCAGCCATCAGGCCGCCGCGCGGCCCCCACGCGGGACACGTACAGCACCACCGAGATGCTCTCCGGTTCGTACGGGGAGGAACGTCCCGCCGGCGGCAGAGCGGAAGCCCGCCGCGCCGCCCAGCGGGGAGCGTCGGGCGGCTCGCGCCGACGCGGCGCCGAGCCGGCCGGGAGGGGTTCGGGCCGGGGGCGCGGAGCTCCGCCGGCGAACGACCGGTTCATCAACTACCCGCGGTCGGACCGGTACGGATGGCGCCGGTTCGTGCCGTCCTGGAAGCTGGTCAGCGGTACGTGCCTGGGCTTCTTCGCGATACTGGTCGCGGGGATGGGGGTGGCTTTCGCTTGGGTGGACAAGCCCAACCCGCAACTGATGGCAGAGGCGCAGAACAACGTCTTCTACTGGAGCGACAACACGCAGCTCGCCGCGACCGGCGGCCAGCGCAATCGCCAGACGGTCACCATCGAGGAGATCCCGCAGGAGATGCAGGACGCGGTGATCGCGGCCGAGAACGAGTCGTTCGAGGACGACTGGGGTGTCGATCCCATGGGTATGGGCCGAGCCATCGTCAACATGGCCATGGGGCAGGAGACGCAGGGCGGCTCGACCATCACCCAGCAGTACGTGAAGAACCTGTACCTCGACCAGGACCAGACGATAAAGCGGAAGTTCACCGAGCTCATCATCTCGCTCAAGGTCGGCGTTACTGACGACAAGCGCGACGTCATGGAGGGTTACCTGAACACCGCGTACTACGGTCGCGACGCGTACGGGATCCAGGCGGCGTCCCAGGCGTACTTCGGCAAGAACAGCGAAAAGCTGAACGCTTCCCAGAGCGCCTTCCTCGCGGCACTGCTCAAGGGCCCGAACCTCTACAACCCAGACGGCGGCCTCGGCGACAACGCCTCCTCCGAGGAGAACACGAAGCGTGCCGAAGCCCGCTGGTCATGGATTCTCGACCGCGAGGTCGAGGTCGGGCGGATGACGCAGGCCGACGCGGACAAGTGGAAGAAGGCCGGGTTCCCCGAGCTCAAGGACTCCGAGCAGGCCACTGGCCTCGGTGGCCAGAAGGGCTACCTGGTCGAGACCGCCAAGAAGTACGTGCTTAAGCAGACCGACATCACGCCCGAGCAGCTCGCGCTCGGCGGCTATCGCATCTACACGACCTTCGACAAGTTGAAGGTCAAGGCGATGGAGACGGCGGTCAACAAGACGAAGAAGGAGTTCCTCGACCCCAAGGCGCGCCCCGAGACGGACAAGCTCGTCCAGTTCGGTTCCGCCTCGGTGGACGTGGACACCGGCGCGATCGTCGCTCTGTACGGCGGTGACGGCTGGGACAAGAAGCACTTCACCAACAACGCCGACACGTCCGGCGTCCCCGTCGGCTCGACCTGGAAGCCCTACGTCCTCGCCGCGGCGATGCAGCACGGCACGTACAAAACTGCCCCTACGGGCCTTTCGCCGCTGAGCAAGTACAACGCCAATGACCTGATCGTCATCAGGGACCAGAACGGCAACCCGATTCCGGGCAAGAACGGTCAGCCGTTCCGGCAGAAGAACGAGAGCGACAAGGCCTACGGCTACGTCACCCTCAGGGAGGCGATGGAGAAGTCCATCAACACCCCCTTCGTACAGCTCGGCGTCGACGTCGGCCACGAGCACGTGGCGCAGATGGCGGAGGACACCGGAATCCTCAGGCAGACGATGGACAAGAACAACGCGTCCTTCTACTTGGGTACGTCCACCCCCAGCGCCATCCGCATGGCCGACTCGTACGCGACCTTCGCCGCTTCCGGCAAGCACCACGAGCCATACTCCGTGACGAAGGTTCTCTACAAGGGACAGAAGCAGCCCGGTTTCGACAAGCCGAGGGCCAAGCGGGCGATGGACCCCGAGGTCGCGGACAACGTCACCGACGTCCTCAAGAACGTCATCGAAAGCGACGAGGGCACCGGCCAGAAGGCGCAGAAGCTCGGCCGTCCGGCCGCCGGCAAGACCGGTACCACCGACAAGAACAAGTCGGCCTGGTTCGTCGGCTACACCCCCCAGCTGTCGACCGCGGTGACCCTCTTCCGTACGGACCCCGAGTCCCGCAAGCTGCTCTCCATGAACGGCACCGGCGGCGTCCCGTCCATCCACGGTGGTGACATCCCCGCCGAGGTCTGGACGAACTACATGAAGGACGCTCTCAAGGACGAGGAGATCGAGGACTTCCCGGAGGCCGTGCCGATCGGCGAGAAGGCCGACGGAACCGGCGCCCCGTCCCCGACGCCGAGCCCTTCGCCCTCCGAGGAGCCCTCGGAGACGCCGTCCGCCACCCCGTCCGAGACGCCTTCGGAGACCCCGTCGCCGTCCGCTACCCCGAGCCAGACCAAGTCCTGCAAGCCGTTCGACTGGGCCTGTGACGACGGCGAGGACGCCGGTGGCACCAGCGACGGCGGTACGGACGCCGGCGGTACCGACGTCGGTGGCACGGACACCGGGGGCACCGACACCGGGGGGACGACCGACGGTTCCACGACCGACGGCGGCACCACCGACGGCACCACCACCGAAGGCGAGACCGACGGCAAACCCGGCAACGGCAGCAGCAACGGCGGCCTCTTCGGAGGCGGCGGCTGACGCCGGGCACCACCCCACCCCTGACGAGGGCCGTCGCACCCGGTGCGGCGGCCCTCGCCGTTGTCCACAGGCACGGACACGCTCACAGCGCCGTACGGCAGGATGACCCCATGACGAGCGTGCACGAGGACCGGCCCGTAGTACGGCCCACGCATCAGGACAAGGTCGCGGCGGCGGGCAGCGAGCTGATCGGCGGACCCGTCGGCCGGTGGGCCGCCCTGGGCACGTCAGGGCTCTCACCCGTACGCGTCGTCGCCCTGGTGGCGATCGGCATGTTCGCCCTCGGCATGGTGCAGAAGATCCCGTGCTACGAGTGGGCCTGGTTCCGCGGCACCAGCTCCCAGTACACCCACGCCTGCTACTCCGACATCCCGCACCTGTACCTGGGACGGGGCTTCGCGGACGGCCTCGTTCCGTACTTCGACCGCCTGTCCGGCGACATGGAGTTCCTCGAATACCCCGTGTTGACCGGCCTGTTCATGCAGGTCGCCGCCTGGCTGACGCTGCCCTTCGACGGGTCCGTCCAGGAGCGCGAACAGGCGTACTGGATGGTCAACGCCGGCATGCTGATGATCTGCGCCGCCGTCATCGCCGTATGCGTAGCCCGTACGCACCGACGACGCCCCTGGGACGCTCTGCTCGTCGCGCTCGCACCGGCCCTCGCCCTCACCGCGACCATCAACTGGGACCTGCTCGCCGTGGCCCTGACGGCCGCCGCGATGCTCATGTGGTCCCGGGGCCGCGCACTGGCCTTCGGCATCCTCGTCGGCCTCGCCACCGCCGCGAAGCTCTACCCCGTACTCCTCCTGGGACCGCTCCTCGTGCTGTGCTGGAGGGCGGGCAGATACCGCGAGTACGGCGCCGCGCTGCTCGGCGCGGCCGGCGCCTGGCTGCTGGTGAACCTGCCGGTCATGATCTTCGCGCCCGAGGGGTGGAAGAAGTTCTACGCCTTCAGCCAGGAGCGGTCCGTCGACTTCGGCTCGTTCTGGCTGATCATCACGCAGCGCACCGGGAAGCCGCTCGACGTCGAGGCCGTCAACACGTACGCCACCCTGCTCATGGTCGCGCTGTGCGCCGGGATCGCCGCGCTGACCCTGACCGCGCCCCGCCGGCCGCGCTTCGCCCAACTGGCCTTCCTGGTCGTCGCGGCGTTCATCCTCACCAACAAGGTCTACTCGCCGCAGTACGTCCTGTGGCTCATCCCCCTCGCCGCCCTGGCCCGGCCGCGCTGGCGCGACTTCCTCATCTGGCAGGCCTGCGAGGTCATGTACTACCTCGGGATCTGGATGTACCTGGCGTACACCACCAGCGGCGACAAGCAGCGCGGCCTGCCCCCCGAGGGCTACCAGCTCGCCATCGCGCTGCACCTGCTGGCCACGCTCTACCTGTGCGCCGTCGTCGTACGCGACATCCTGCTGCCCGAACGGGACGTCGTACGGCGCGACGGCTCCGACGATCCCTCGGGCGGAGTCCTCGACGGGGCCGAGGACCACTTCGTGCTGGGAAGGGCCGCGCATCCGCCGCGGCACGCCGCCCACGACGTCGAGGGGCCCCGCGTGGAATGGGGCGCGAAAACACCGTCGGGGGGGGGGGTCCCCCGCCGGGGGGGCCGCCCGCAACCCAGGCGCACCACGAGGTTGC